>JBPCNJ010000069.1:0-17752 GCA_051001375.1 Gemmatimonadaceae bacterium | reverse complement strand
GGCGACCGCGTAGTTTGCGGCCGTCAGCAGCTTCGAAGGCCCACGATTTCGTGGGCCTTCGTCGTTTTTTACTGCCAAGTCCGCGTTGTAGCGCCAGATGCGGGTAAATGCGCTCAATCGCCTTGATTTAGGGGCCTGACAGGGCGTATGATTGCACACCAACCATGAGCCTTCGAGACCGCCTCGCCTCTACAGTCGCACGTGCAGCCGAGGTGGAGAGTCTGCTGTCGGAGCCATCCACCGCGCGCGACTCCAAAATGCTCACAGAGTTGGGGCGCGAGCGGCGCTACCTCCAGGTCGTCGTGGCTCTCGCCGAGCAGTTGGAGCGCGCCGAGCGGGAGCTGGGCGAGGTGCGCGAGATGCTGGCGGACCCGGAGATGGCTGAAGAAGCGCGCGCTGAGGAGCGCCGACTGACGGACCAGATCGCGCAGCTCGAGCTGGACATCAGACCCGCGCTACTGCCACCTGACCCGCTGGACGACCGCCCCGCGATCGTCGAAATTCGGGCCGGCACGGGCGGTGACGAAGCGGCGCTGTTTGCGTCTGAGTTATGGCGCATGTACACGCGGTATGCCGAGGGGCGTGGCTGGCGCCTGGAGATCATGTCCATGTCTGACGCGACGCTGGGCGGCGTCAAGGAGGCCGTGTTCAAGGTGAAGGGGACAGGTGCCTTCGGCGCAATGCGGTGGGAGTCGGGTGTGCATCGGGTGCAGCGCGTTCCGCAAACAGAGAGTCAGGGGCGCATCCACACGTCGGCAGCCACGGTAGCCGTGCTGCCCGAAGCGGAGGAAGTCGACGTTCGAATAGAGGACAAGGATCTGCGCATCGACGTATTTCGCTCCTCAGGGCCCGGTGGTCAGTCCGTGAATACTACCGACTCTGCGGTGCGCATCACTCACATCCCGAGCGGAATTGTCGTGTCGCAGCAGGACCAGAAGTCGCAGTTGCAGAACAAGGCCAAGGGGATGGAAGTGCTGCGCGCTCGGCTGCTTGACGCGAAGCTGGCCGAGCGCGAGTCAGCGCGCGCTCGAATGCGCAAGACGCAGGTAGGTACCGGCGACAGGTCTGGAAAAATCCGGACCTACAACTTCCCGCAGAGTCGCGTCACTGACCATCGCATCGGCCTCACGTTGCACGACCTCGCGCAGGTGATGAATGGCGGGATCGAGCCGTTCATCGATGCGTTGCGCCTGGCCGACATTGAGGAGCGGCCGACCGGTGAGGGACGATGGAGGCGGCTCCCGGACGGAGGCCCTCACGTTGGCCGGGCTCGCCCGCGAGCTGCAGACGCTGCTCGGCGATTCGTCCCCGCGGCAATCACACGAGATTATCGCCGCGCTGCTGGACGTGCCGCGCTTCTGGCCCTCGTCCAATGCTCACGATGCCGTTGCGGCCGGCGTTTGTCGCGCGGCGCGCGCAGCGGTGCGTAAGCTCCGGAGTGGCGCGCCGTTCGCCTACGCCGTTGGCCGGGCGACGTTTCGACATTTGACGCTTGACGTGGACGAACGCGTGTTGATCCCGCGGCCGGAAACGGAAGTACTGGTGGACGAGGTGCTGCGGCTCACCAAGGGGACCAGTGGCGTCGCGATCGACATCGGCACGGGATCGGGCGCCATCGCATTATCTTTGGCTAGCGAGGGCACGTTCACGCGGGTGATCGCCACGGACATCTCCGGCGACGCGCTCGCGGTGGCGCGGCGGAACGCGTCGGTGCTGGCGGGTGCTCTACGCGCCGAGGTCGAGTTCAGGCACGGTTCGCTGATGTGCCCGGTGCGTGGGACGCGGGCGGCGGTCGTGGTGTCCAATCCTCCATACATTTCGTTCGCCGAGGCGGAGTCGCTACCCGCGAGCGTGCGAGATTGGGAGCCGGCGCTGGCGCTCCTGACTGGCGCGGAGGGGATGGCGGCGACGTCCGAGATAATTCGGCGCGCGGCCGATGTATTGCAACCTGGCGGGGTGTTGGCCCTGGAAGTAGACACGCGGCGTGCTTCGCTCGCCGCTGAGCTGCTGGCTGTGGACCCGCGGTACCGCGAGGTCGCTGTCCGGCTGGACCTTACTGGGCGCGAGCGATTCGTCGTCGCGCGTCGAGCTTGAGAGGGGAGGGAAGTAGATGGCTGTTGAGGACAAGGCGAGGGAGCTTGGCCGGTTGATCGGGCAGAGCGATGAGTATCGCGCCGTCACACGCGCCAACGAGGCGCTCACGAGTGACCCCGAAGCGACGGAGGTGTTGCGCCAGATGGACACGCTCAGGCGTGACGCACAGGCCATGCTCACGCGCGGCGAGGAGCCAACGCCGGAGATGGAACAGGAATTGGATCAACTGCTGACCAAGGTACAGAGCAATCCCGTTTACCAGGGGATGGCCACGTCGCAGGAAAATATGGATAAGCTCATGAATCGCGTGAACGAGTGGATCAGCGACGGCATTGCTAAGGGTGCGCAGAGCTCCATCATCACTCTGGGTTGAGATAAAATTTCCGATGCGGTCCGGCGCGCTCATCGTGCTCGAAGGAGCTGAGGGAGTCGGCAAGTCGACGCAACTGAGTCGACTTGCTGACGCTCTGGAGCGATCGGGAGTCGCATGCGTGACCCTACGCGAGCCAGGTGGCACGGCAGTGGGTGAGGCCATTCGTGGACTTCTGCTGGACGCGTCGCTTGCCCCGTCGGGGAGCGCGGAGGCGCTGCTTTTTCTAGCATCGCGCGCGCAACTCGTGGCTGATGCAATTCGTCCCGCGCTGGCGCTTGGCCAGACCGTGTTGCTGGACAGATTTTTTCTGTCCACGTATGCGTATCAGATTGCCGGGCGCGGACTGGACGAAGGGCAGGTCATGGAAGCAAATCAGCTTGCCGTGGGCGGTCTTGTTCCGGACCTGACGCTCGTGCTGGAACTGCCCAGGGGGGCCGGTCTGTCGCGTGCCGCGGCGCGCGGCGAGCGGGATCGGATGGAGCTTGCCGACGCAGAGTTTCATGATCGCGTGGAGGCTGCGTTCTCCACGTTCGGCAACGATGCATGGCAGCGTGGACACCCCGAATGTGGTCCGATCGTGCGGATTGACGCGAGCGGCACCGAGCACGATGTCGCGGTGGCAATATCGGGCGCTGTCGTGCAGCGTCTTCCGGGGCTCGCGGTGGAAGTCGCTGCCGCGGATCAAGCGGCCAACCGGCTACGCCAGCGTGCGGCGGACACCACCGGCGCCGCCGAAGCGGTAAGTCCATGAGTTCGGAGCGTACCCGCCCGAAGACGCTGGTTCTCTCGGCAGTGCTCGCGATCGCGCTTGTCGCAGGCGCGTGGATGCTGCACAAGGGCGCCGCGAGCGGTGCAACGGTTCCCGCCAACGGGCCAAAGTTGTTCGACGAGGTGAGCACGCTCGTGCGCAATCAGTTCGTCGACACGGTGAGCGAGTCGCGTCTGCATCGCATGGCCGTTGACGGAATGCTTGGCGAGCTAAGCGATCCCTATGATGCGTACCTCACACCTGATCGCCTGGCTCTACTTTCGGAGCGCACATCGGGGAGCTACGCGGGCATCGGGTTGCAGGTGGACGTGCGCGACGGATCGCTGGTGGTCGTCAACCCGCTCCCAGGAGGGCCGGGCGAGCGCGCCGGTATTCTAACGGGTGACCGGATCGCGCAGATTGATGGCAAGACCGTGGTTGGCTGGACGCCTGAAGAGGTGCAGCGCCTGTTGCGCGGACCGGCTGGATCGGAAGTTCAGCTCTCTGTAGAGCGCGCGGGCGTGGCCAAGCCGATCACGCTAACGCTGGCGCGCGCCGATATCCATCACAGCGCCGTCAGGCGATCCGCGGTTCTGCCGTCCAACGTCGGTTACATCGCACTCACGGTGTTCAGCGATTCGACGGCGCGCGAGCTTGCGCGCACAACCGACTCGCTCACAAGAGCTGGTGCTGCGTCGTTGATCCTGGACCTCCGATCCAATCCTGGTGGTTTGCTGGACCAGGGGGTCGCGGTCGCTGACCTCTTCCTCGATCGTGGGCAGCGCATTGTCAGCACGCGTGGACGTGATTCGGCTGAGACTCGTGTATATACGGACACGGCCGCGCAGCGCTGGCCCAAGCTGCCCATCGTAGTGCTCGTGGACGACAAGACGGCGAGCGCCGCTGAGATAGTCGCGGGAGCGCTGCAGGATCATGACCGATCGGTGGTCATGGGTGGGTCGACCTACGGGAAGGGGAGCGTGCAGCACGTGTTCCCCGTGCCTAATGGTGGCGCGGTCCGGCTCACGACGGCACGCTGGGTCACTCCGGCCGGTCGGCTCATCGCTCGCGTTATCTCACCTGATGACGAGCAGAGCACCGACTCGGCTGCTGCCCATCCCAAATTCAAGACGGACGGCGGGCGCACCATTCTGGGCGGCGGCGGAATTACACCGGACGTGATCTCGGCTGATACGATCGCCGCGCCGGAGAACGTCGGCTTCATGCGCGCTATGGGGGGAAATGTGGGTGCCTTTCACGACGCGCTCGCGAGCTACGCGCTCATGGTCAAAGCCAACGGATCTGTTAAGTCGCCGGATTTTGTGGTCACGGCCGCGATGCTCGACGACATCTACCGCCGCATGGTTGAGCGCGGAGTTGACGTGCCACGGTCGGTGTACAATGGCGCCGCGCCGCTAATTTCGCGGCTGCTTGCATATGAGGTGGATCGGTATGTGTTCGGCGCTGACGCGGAGTTCCGGCGCAAGGCGGCGGACGATAAGACGCTCGTCGAAGCGCAGCGATTGCTCGCCGGCTCGCACAGTGAGGCGGATGCATTGAAGCGAGCGGACGATTTGCAACGCGCGGCTGAGCGCGCGGGTGAGTGAGCGACTCCTAATTGTTGGTGGCGGCAAGGTCGGACGGGGGCTGGCGTCGGCGTTCCGATCCGGCGGTCTGGATGTATTGGGCGTCCACGCACGCACGCCGCGCGAAGGCGCCACCAGCAGCGGATCGATCAGAGATGCAGTAAGTAGTCCGCCCAACAAAACGTCGAATGGGGCTCTTGTGAAGGCGCTCGGCGACGCCAACGTCATCATCATCGCAGTGGTGGACAGGGCGGTGGATGCGGTGTGCGGGGAACTGCTAGCGACCGCTCGGGCGCACCCGCGCACGATAGCGCAAGGAACTGTCATGCTGAACACATCTGGCACGGTCGCGCCGGCGAATTACTCCGATCTGCGGCAACTGGGCTTCCCATGTGGTACGTTCCACCCGCTTGCTCCGTTCGCGACGGCGGAGCGCGGCGCGGCCGCCGTGCGCGATGGCTGGATCGGGATCGAAGGGGATGCCACAGCATGTGCGACCGCGCGTCGGCTGGCCGCGGCGCTGGGTGCGCGGACGATCAACATTCCGTCACACGGGAAGGCCGCATATCACGCGGCCGCGGTAATTGCCTCGAACTTTCCCATCGTGCTCGCAGCGCTGGCGACGCGGTTGCTCGTGAATGTAGGAATTGACGAGCGAGCGGGCGCGCAGGCGGTCCAGCATCTCATGCGCGCAGCGGTGAGCAATCTTGAAGCGGGCGCACCCGCATTCGTACTGACTGGGCCGGCAGTACGTAACGATACGGCAACGCTCGCCGCACATCGAGAGGCGCTGGCGGGGGATTCCGAGATCGCGGCGGTGTATGATGCGCTCACACGCGCCGCCAGATCGCTAGCCGCCGAACATGGAGCGCTGATCGATGACGCGGGTGTTGGCGGGCGGCGTGAAGCGAAAGGCGGAACGGGGGATTGACGCGTTCTTTTTGAGCTGCGTGATGGTCACGCGGCGAACGAGGCCGCTCGGCTCGGTGGTCTCGATCTGGCGCACGGCACCGTCCAGGTCGTCGATCCAGAGCGTCGCTGTGGTGAACAGTTCGTGCCCCGATTTGGGCGTGAGCTTAACGGCGTGGGTGCCGCGTCCACTCACGTTCGCGGCTCCCGCTGTCTCTACCGTGTAGTGGTCGACGGGGGTCGAGAGAATCTGGCCGAGTGGGTCAAGTAACATTCCTTGCTGACCAGCCGCTGGCATCTTGATCACCTGGCCCGGCGCGCTGCTCGGGAGATACAGCCACAGATCGGTCCCGTCGGCAACGATCCGGTCGGCGGCGGGACTCGAGAAGGTGATCGACAGCAGATTGGGGCGCTTGCGCAGTAGCTCGCCGTGCGACTGCGCGGAGCGGGCGGTGAGCGGGTTCGTGACGGTTTGATCGAACTGTACTGACACCGTCTCCGCGGCCCTGTACGCCGCAACCGCACGTTGGAGCGTCGTCTCTGGTTGCTGCGCACCGGCGCTGGCACAGAAGGCAACAACTGCCGCTGCGCTCGCTGCCACACGCGCTGTCACACCAATGGCTTTCATGCCCAGCGTGTACCCTGTCAGGAAGCCGCCGTTCCCGCCGCAAGAACATCGGGTGGGCTCGGCGCGGGCGGAACACGCCGACCGATTGCTGTTGCCACTGCTCGCAGCTCCGTCATCATCTGCGCGAACTGATCCGGATACAGCGACTGGGCTCCATCGGACAGTGCGCGGTCCGGCTCGGGATGCATTTCGACCAGGATGCCGTCTGCGCCCGCGGCGATCGCAGCACGCGCCATGGGAATGACCTTTTCCCGCACTCCAGTTCCGTGGCTCGGGTCCGCTACAATGGGAAGGTGCGACAGCCCGTGCACCACCGGGATCGCGGTAAGGTCGAACATGTTGCGCACTGCCTGGTCGAACGTGCGAACACCGCGCTCGCACAGGATTACTTGACCGTTACCTTCGGCCAGAATGTACTCCGCGCTGAGCAGCAAGTCGTTGATAGTCGCCGCCATTCCGCGCTTGAGGAGCACTGGCTTGCCGAGTCTGCCTACTGTTTTGAGGAGGGAATAGTTCTGCATGTTGCGCGCTCCGATCTGAATGCAATCGGCGTACTCCGCCACGAGGCGCGCGCCCTCGTCATCCATGGCTTCGGTCACGATGGGCAGCCCCGTCTCACGCCGAGCAAGCGCGAGCAGTTGCAGGCCCTTAACGCCGAGTCCCTGGAATGAATACGGGGAGCTACGCGGTTTGAACGCGCCGCCACGCAACGCTGTCGCACCAGCAGCCTTGACCATCTCGGCCGCACGAACAATCTGCTCTTCCGATTCGACGGAGCACGGGCCGGCGATAACCGGAACGTCCTGACCACCGAACGAAACACCCGGCGCGACCGACACTACTGTCGCCTCATTCCGCCACTCACGAGAGACCTGCTTGTACGGCTGCGTAACGTGGATGACGCGCGCGACGCCGGGCAGCGCTTCCAGACGGCTGGAGTCGATCCGGCCGTCGTTCCCAACGATACCAACCGCGGTGCGCTGCGCGCCGGGCATCGGCCGCGCTTCGTAACCCATCTCTTCAACGACCGCAACGACGCGCTCAACGTCGCCGTTCGGCGCGTCGTGTCGCATGACTACAAGCATGGTGCTCTGGTTCTCAGGTAAGCCAGTACAGGCGAAACGTCACGAGTAAGCACGGTCGAAGGCGTCGGATGCAGCACTGATTTATGCGTTCGCAGTTGCTGGCTCAAGCGCCCCCGAGCCCTCGATCGCCTCTTCCACCGCGCGTCCGCGAAGGTGGACGCTGACGATGGACGAGACTCCGGGCTCCTGCATTGTAACACCATACACCGCATCGGCGGCCTCGGTGGTAGTGCGCGGGTTGTGCGTGATCACGATAAACTGAGTGTTCTTTTTGAACTCGTTCAGCATGCGCACGAACCGGCCGATGTTCTGATCGTCCAGCGGGGCGTCCACTTCGTCCAGCAAGCAGAACGGACTAGGCTTCATGAGAAAGATGCCGAAGAGGAGTGACAGCGCCACAAGCGCGCGCTCTCCGCTAGAGAGCAGGTGAATCCGCTGCGTCTTCTTCCCGCGCGGCGACGCGTGAACTTCGATGTCGCCATCGAGCGGTGAGGACGGATTCTCCAGTCGCAGATCGCAGTCGCCGCCACCGAACAAAGTCATGAAAATGTGCCGGAAGTTCTCGCGCACTTGCACGAAAGTCTGCAAAAACAGCTCACGCGCGGTGTTGTCGATCTCCTTGATGGCTTGCTGCAGCTTTCCCTTGGCGCCGTCGAGGTCTGCGCGCTGCTGTCGCAGGAAGTCGACCTGCTTGCTTTCCTCCTGATGCTCTTCGATGGAGAGCGGATTTACCTGCCCCAGTGCCTCGAGTTGTGAGCGCAGCTCCGCGGCTTCCGCTCGGAGCGCGTCGTCAGCCTCTTCCAATCCGCTGTTCTCGGCCAGCAGCTCTTCCAGTGGCCGGCGCCAGTCTGTCTGCAAGCGCTCGCGTATCGCAGCCTGACGACCCGACAGGTCGGTGTAGCGAAGCTCGGCCGCGTGAAGCTGCTCTGAGCCGGCCGCCACTTCACGACGCACCCGGTCGAGCTCGTGATCTGCCTGCGACAGCGCGTCGTCCGCGGTGCGCACCGCGCGCTCGGCGCCGACGAGTTGCGCCTCCGCATCGTGCAGCACGCCGTCGCGCGCTTCCAGGTCCAGTGTCCAATCTGCCAACTTGGACGTGAGCGCGGCGTCGCCGTGCGACAGTGTGCTCAGCTCCGCCTGGAGCGCGGCGAGGCGAGAAGCCGCGGTGGTTTGCTCCTGACGCAACCGGCGTTCGCGGTCGCTTACGACTTGCAGGCGCGCCTGTGCCTGCGCCTGTTCAACCTGTGCGGCGGTGCGCAGCTCCCGTGCCTCGTCGTGCGTGCGCTCTGCATCGCTCAGCAGCCGGCGCGCGTCGAGAATCGTCGCATCGTGGGTCTGCGCGGCTTCGTTCGAGTGCGCAATCTTGGCGTCCAGATCACGCGTGCGCTCGCCCAGCGCGCTGCCCCGGACAGCCAGTTTGGCCAACGCTGAGTCCGCTTCCGACACCTCACGCGTCGCGCGCTGGTGCCGGCGAATAATCTCGCCCACTCGTTCCTCCGCCAGACGAGCCTCGCGCACGCTCAAAGCCGCCGCGTCGGCCGCGGCAGTTGCGGATCGGTTCGCCTCGTCCAGCGATTCGCGTGACGCGGTCGCAATAGTTGCCGCCTGCCGAAGAATGGAAGCTGCTGCGCCCAACTCTCGCTGCACCTCCGTCAGCTCAGCGCGTCGGCGCAACGGCCCCGGGCCCGCAACCATGGCGGGCAGCCACACCGCGCCGCGCGCATCGACGAAGCCCGTGCCCTCTTCTACAGCACGCACCTGTCCCAGCAGTGCGCGGACCCAACCGGCCGCGCTAGGGTCAGTCGCACGGACGAGCGCGGCGAGATCGCTAGAATCATCCGATTGTACCGGTGACGCAGCAACCGCGTCCAACGGCAGCAGAAGTAGCGGGCCCGGGCCAGTCGCTGCGTGCCACGCGCGTACCGCGTTCGCCGCGGCACTATCTCGCACGAGAACGGCATGCACGGTCGCGCCAAGGTATCGCTCGACCAGGGCTGCCGGTGCGCTCCCCGCGCTGATGTAGTCGCTCAGAGGACCGAGCACCGCGCCATCGCCAAAACGCTCCCGTTCTTTGAGTAGCCGGGCGGCCGCCGGCGCAAGCCCGACGCGTTCGCGCTCGAGTGCCTCCAGTGCGTGCGAGCGCCCTTCAAGCGCCGCGTGCGCCTCCTCAGCGCGCAGCGTGTTGGTTCGCGCCAAGGCGTCCGCGTCGCGTGCGGCTCGTGCTGTCGCATCAGCGACCTCGCGTAGATCTGCCGTCTCCACGACGCGCACGCGTGCATAATCGAGAGCGATTTTGGCGTCCTCCACCTCGCGCGCGACGTTTTCGGCTGCGTCGAACAGCTGCAGCTGCTCGGTCTTGATTGTCTCGTGTCTGCGCGCGACGTCCTGCCGCTCTCGTTCGGCCGCGTCGCGGTCGAGGGTGAGGCGGTGTGCCTGTTCGCGCAGCTCGCGCGCGCGACGCTCCGCCTGATCCACAGAGCTGCGGGCGGCGGACAGGGCGGCCCGCGCACTCTCCTCGCTCAGTGCCCGCTCGCGTAGCTGAGTGCTCAGCCTCGCGAGATCGGCTTCCAATTCCGCCCGTGCGGCCGCTGCTTCCCTGAGCTCGGCCTCGACGCGCTGTGCGGTGTCACCGCGTTCGCGACTCTCTTCTTGCGCTCGCTCTCGATGCGATGCGGCGTTCTTCCGACGCTCATCCGCGACGGCGATCTCGCCGCGTAGCTGCTGTGCACGCTCACGCTGTTCCGCCACCAATCGCGCTAGCTCGGTGCGACCTGCTTCCGCGGTGGAGCGTGCCGCGTGTGCTGCATCACGCTCGCCTTCAGCCCGGCCCACACGATCGGTGTCGGTCGGCGCGGACTCACGCAGTTCGGCCAGCCGCGTCCGCAGTTGCTCCAGCTCCACGCCCCACGCGGCCATCTCACGCGCGGCAAGTGTGATCTCCACGGCAAACCTGCGGCTCGTGAGCTCGGCGTGGCGCTCCGCTCGCTTGCGCTGCCTGGCAAGCGACCGGACGTGAGTCTCCTTCTCGTTCAGAAGATCGCCGATGCGCGCCAGATCGAGCGTCGTTTCTTCCAATCTCCGCTCTGTGCTCCGCTTGCGGTCGCGATACAGGCCAACACCGGCGGCCTCTTCGAACAGATCGCGTCGATCGTCGGGACGGTCGGACAGCAATGCGTCGATCATGCGCGATTCGATCACGACTCCCGAGTCCGCGCCGAGGCCCGTGCCGCGCACCATATCTTGGATGTCGCGCAGTCGCGCGGCCGCGCGATTTATGAAATAATCGCTATCGCCCGACCGGCTCAGTCGCCGCGTGATAACGACCTCGCGGAACGGAATATCGAGCGCGCCGTCGTCATTCTCGAAATGCAGAGACACTTCGGCGATGTTCACGGGCCGCCGCGCCGATGATCCCTGAAAAATTACCTCTTCCATCTTCGCGCCACGCAGTGCACGTGCTCGCTGCTCACCCAGTACCCATCGTACGGCATCCGAAACATTGGACTTACCGCAGCCGTTCGGTCCTACGATCGCGGTCGCGCCAGGCTCAAAGATCAGTTCGGTGTGGTCGGCAAAGGACTTGAAGCCGTGTAGCTCGAGCTTGGTAAGCCGCAATTACGGTGTTCTCCCGGTGCGATATACAAGGGCGGGTGTCAGCTTTGCCGCATGCAGCGTGGAGAGCAGGGAAGCAGCGTCTTCAGGGTGCTCGAAGGCGCC
Source organism: Gemmatimonadaceae bacterium (assembly GCA_051001375.1). GTDB lineage: Bacteria > Gemmatimonadota > Gemmatimonadetes > Gemmatimonadales > Gemmatimonadaceae > Fen-1247. Next base: position 6,612 of record JBPCNJ010000069.1, on the reverse strand, counting down.
CGAGAATACCTTCAGCGAACCGTCCCGTTGTGCGAGTAGGTACACGGGCATCTGTGTCCGGCGGTACTTCGCCGTAATGCGCTGAGTGTGACCAGCAGACGCTGAATCGAGCAGTAGTGCGTATGGAGTACGCACAACGGTGCCAAGTCCGTCCTGCGCCACTCCCTTGTAGCGTAGCGCGTCCAGAAGTGCTTGCGCCTCCTGCTGGGTCGGAAAGGCACCTGTCACGACCTTGTAGTACGTCTCGCGGTTTGGCCCGACCGGAACGGGCGAAATCGTCGCCGCGGGAAGACTGGATCTAAAGCGGGCCACCTGCTCGGACGCGTCGTCCGGCGAGTTCCATGCGCCCAGTTCGACCGCGTACGCGGTGGCCGACGCGGAGTCGGCCACGTTGACGGGCGGCGGAACTGTCAACGTGTCTGGTACGACGGCGCGCGCAACGGATGCTTGCGTAGCAGCCGCCGCGGCCGGGTGCGCCACCGCTGCACGTTTGGTTATGGCCGAGTCATTGTTCGCGCTGCGAAGGTAGAGAGCTGTGCCGATCGCCGCGACGAGTAGTAGCAGTAACGCCGCGATCTGCCAGACGGCGAGCGATTTTTTTGCCTCGGGCGGGCCCGGCCTCGTATGCGGCGCGGGAACCCTCGCCAACACGTTCAGGTACGGCGCGAGATCCAGCGGCGTCGCACCGACAAGCACGACGCCGTCGGTTTGATCGATCAATTCCTTGAGGCCAGGGGCGTCTGCCGGCGCGACCAGGATGAGCAACGCCCCAACCTCACGAAATCCGTTGGCCAGACGCTGCCAGCGTGAATTGGCAAAGATCGCCGGGTCCGCAACACTTCCCGTCCCGCTCGGCATCACGAACAGATTGCCCGTCGTGTCGATCGGCTGCGCGATCTTATTGAGCGACACACCGTAGGTGAAGCTGTCGGAGATGCCATGCGGGTCGTCGCTCGTGACTAGCGACTGAATCGGCTCGACCTCGCCGACAAGGTCCGCGATCGCAACTCTTCTGTGCTCCGCCTCCGCCAGCCCGATCCCGATCGCCACCTGCGCTGCAGCAAGTACGTCAGAGGAGGTGACGACTGCCGCCGAATAGCTCCCCAGCATGGGTGCGATCTTTCGTCCGGCTCTTTCCCATCCGGCGGCCGTAGCCGCTGGCGGCGCTGAAGCTTCCATGTTCACGGGTTTCCCGGAAAGGCCCAATAGGACCGCTTCGATTCTCGGCCGATGCGCTCAGCCTCGGCCTTGCTGGGATACGGTCCCAATACAACGCGATACACGGTCGCGCCTCCGCGCTGGGCCGACGCGACGTGCGCTTTGGCCCCCTCGACCTCGATACTGTCCGCCAATGCCCTAGCCTTTTCTTCGGTGAGCAGCGCCGCGAAAGATACGGTGAATGGACCCGTGGTCGCTTCCGGCGTCGCCGATTTTTCGCTTGCCGCCGCATCGGCAGCCGGCGGCTGCGCATGCGGTACCGCGGAGACGGCGGGAAGGGCCGCCGCGCGCGTTGCCGGTGGCACCGGCGCAGCAGCGGGCGCGGTGGGCCTCGTCCCTGCCGGCTCACTCGCGAGTGGCGACCGTTTTGGGGAAGCCTCGGTCTGCGCCACGTCCCCGGCTGCGCCGGCCGCTGCAGCGGAGTCAACGGGACCCGCGGAATCGTCCGTCGCTGAATCCGCGGAGGCGAAAGATACCGGCTGGTCCATCCCGGCCGCTCGTGCCCTGAAGCCATTCCAGAAGACGAAGTACCAGTAATCCTTCGAACCACCGGTCACCGTGCGCACCGGCTGCAGCGTCTCCCCATCTAGGAAAACAACATCGTGCCCAGTGTTGGCAACGATGGATCCGTCTGGCGCGGCGGTCGGCAGGTCATCGGTCCACTTGGTGTGCACTGTGCCAGCGACGTTGTTTGTCGCGACGGCGATGACCCAGGCCGAATCTCCACGCATGGGCCGCGCGAGCACATACCGTCCAAGCCGGTCCATGCGCAGATCGCTGACCTGGCCGGGGAGCTCAACGCGTGTCGCGACCTTGTCCGTGTATCGATCCACAACGGAGACACCCGAATCGCCAGCCGTCGCAACGTACACGCGGTCGCCGCTGGGCGTTGGAGCAAGAGCCAGTACTCGCCCCTTGAGAGCGATGTGCGGCACCGCGCTCATGTCCCGTGCGCGGACGCCGACAAGGCCGCTGTCCGTTGCGAAGTATACCCTGTCGCCGACCTGCGCACCCGTACCGCGCATCGTGATTGGCAGGATGACCGTGTCGCGGATGGTATTGTCCGGCGGACGCAGCTTCCAGATCTCCGTCTCTCCGCCGCGCTGAGCGGCGACCAGTACCGAGCCATCGTTCTGCGGAAACACCGCGCGCGCGGCGATTGGTGGAGTAAAGCCCCATCCACCAGCACGTGTGAGTCGAACCACCGAGCCCTTCGCGTCAACGCCAAAGATATCTGTCCCGGTCGGCGCCGCGAGGGAGGCCAGTTTAACCTTGCTTGCTATGCTCGCCTCACCCAAGCGGAAGTCAATTCTCGCCGGTTCGCCCCTGGCGTCCACCACCGCGAGCGCACCTCCTTCGGGGTCAAATCCGAGAACGCGATCGACCGAAGTCCCTCGCCCACTCCAGATTGTGGAATCGAGCTTTGGGTAGAGATAGGCGCGGACAGTTCCGCCGCTCCTGGGGAGACGAATGACAATTGGATCTGGGCCGCGGCTGCCTTCAGCGCGCGCGACCGAAGCCCCCGTCCCCACGTCAGCTTGCTTGTCTTTATTGCATGCAAACGCGGGGAGGAGCAACAGGGAGATTAGGAGCCGTCGCTGCACGGCGTCAATTTAATAGAAGCAGCACAGCGACGGGCCTATTCTTCGACCCCTCTTTTTCGAGTCAGATGCGGATTGTCGGTGCGGCGCTCAATCGCGTTAGAAGCTGGCGCCGAGTGAGAAGGTCCAATTGAACTTGCTCGGGACTCGGTCTATCGGCTTGGCGTAGTCCCAACGAAGCACGGCCAGGTTGAAGAGGTTCACCCTGACGCCAGCGCCGTAGCTGCGCAGGAAATAGCGCTGCGTTTTCGGATCGTAATTGGCGGGCCTGGCCAGATGCGGCGTCTGCCCCTGACTGTATGCTAGCCCGGCATCGTAGAATACCGCCCCGTCCACCGGAGGCAGCCCGATTGGCGACTTGCCCAGATCGAACCTGCGGATAATCGGGAACCGTAGCTCTTCGTTAAAAACCGCGACGCGGGTTCCGAGTAGCTCTGTCGTAGAGCATCCGACCCCAAACGAGTTTTGGTTGCCGAGGAAAGATGCGCAGGAGTAGCCGCCAAACAGGCTGGACTGATCGTATCCGCGGACGAATTCCGGACGACCGACGTATATCGGGAAGAGATATGAGTCGCGACCGGTCGACGCATCGTAGAAGAACCGCGTCGCGAACGTCAGCGTGTTGAAAACGACCGGGTCGTATCTCCTGTAGTCCGCCAGATAGTTGACCGTGTGGATGCTACCGACCGACGGCTGAACCTGAAAGCGCATCCTGCGGCCGCTGATCGGGCCCGTGGTTCCGAACAGGGAGTTGTCGATCACGAACGCCGCAAGAGGAGACGCGAACGTGAAGCTTCTGCCTGACCCACCGTCCGTCTGAGTGATGTTTACAAGCGTCTGGCCCACGTAGTCATAGTTCTGATTTACGATTCCCTGGCCGTACGATTGCCCCTGGACTCCGAACTCGACTCGCGAAAATCGACTGAACGGATACGCCGTGGTCAGCGTTGCGGTGCGAATCACGTATCGGATATACGAGTCCGTCTCGCGTTGGGTGCCGTCGGGCAGTGTCGTGAGCGTGGACTGAAGGCCAGCATATGCGATGTTCTGTGCCGCGCCGACGAGGTACTGCCACCGATGGCTAAGATTGGCGTAGTCGACCAGGAAGCTCGCATCCTTGATCTGGCCGTTAACTCCGGCACCGACAGCCAGCTCATGAGAGCCCGTGAGGTCGCTGAACACGAGCGTGGTACCGCCGCCGTACTGCGTCCCGTAGCCGCCGCCGGTGGACACGCCTACCGTACCGCCGGAGATATAGTCCGGTGCGAAACGAATCTTGTAAGCGTAGTCTTTGAATGTGGCGGTGTCGGGCAGACCCAGGCGCGGCTCGTTCAGCAGCGTCGCAATGCTGGAGACCTTGCTACTGTCGGGCGTCTCCGTGATCGCGACGGCCGCGGACTGACGCGCACCGCTCGGCCCGCGGTAAACCGATATCGCCGCGCTGTTCGCCCCGGGTGTTGAGTCCTTCACCACAGTGCCTGGTGCAGCCCCCGCTAGCATGGCCGGCGTTGGCTTGGGTAACGCCTGCGCGTAAGAGCGCGGATTGTCCAGATACCAGACCGTGTAGTCGTTATTCGTGAAGTATGTGAACGCCAACCTGTTCGTTCCGCGCGACCACGTGATCGCGGGACTCGTCTCAGTGAATTGGCTGACGCCCCCCTGCAGATTCGTGACCAGAAGATCGTCGGTAGCGCGCAGATCACGCAGATAGATGTTTGGCGTTCCGTTTCTATCGGAGATGTACGCGATCTCGCTTCCGTCCGGCGACCATACAGGATTTATGTTGGTCCCGATCTGACCCGGAAGTACCTGGATGCTGCCATCCGCAACATTCAATATCGCGATCTGTGGCTTTCCCAGATCAAGATCCGCCAGCTTGGTGCTCGCGCGATCCGTCGCGAACGCGATCCGCGTGCCATCCGGCGACCACGACGGTTGCAGATCACCGTACTTGTCCTGCGTCAGGTGACGAACGTTCTTTCCGTCCACATCTATAACGTACAGATCGGTTATCCCCTGGTTTACTCCCGAGAAGACGATGTGCTTCCCATCAGGCGAATATGATGGGTCCAGAACCCCATCGACCGGTAAGTCGGTAAACTGCTTGACGCCACCGGAGTGGATGTCCGCGATCGACAACACGTCCTTTCCGCCGGTCTGCGCAGTGAACGCGAACTGGTTTCCGTCTGGCGAAAAGGATCCTTGCGAGTACAGCAGCCGCAACTCTTCGAACCGTGGGTTTGTCGTGGTTTCTACCAACCGCTTGATCCGCTTTCCCGTCAGCGCGTTGCCTAGATACAGATCGATGAATACCTCGCCCTTCTTCACGCTGCCGTTGGAAAGAAAGGCAATCGTGCGGCCGTCGGGTGAAAGCACGGGCGACAGAAAGATGTTGCCACCGGTGATCTTGGTCGTGAGCAGCGGCTTGGCGAAGTCGCGCACGCGCTGCATGCCCGCGAGCTGCGGCAGGTACTGTTGCCGCGAAGCCTCGCGCCACTGATCACTCAGCTGGTCCAGCGTCACGCCGAGGATGCGCTGGAACGCGCGGTCGATCCCCACCGTGGTAGCCGCGTCGAGGATCTCACCGACGGCGTCATCGCCCCACCGTTCCCCGACGTAGCGCCACAGCGCCTCGCCATAACGGTAAGGAAAATACTTGTCCGGGTGTTCGGTCATCTGCTGGATCGTCGGCAGATTACCGTTGGCTACCGCGTCGCGGATCCACATCGTCGTGAGCGGATGATTCGGACCGAGGGACAGATACTCGGCCATCCCCTCGAGGAACCACAACGGCGGGTTGGCCGCCTCTAGCGTCTGGATGTTTTCGCCAGCCCGCCCGCGCGAGAAGATATCGAACTGAAACTGATGCACCATCTCGTGCGTGAGTACGTGCTGGAAGCTGTCGTAATCGCCAGTGAACGGGAGCTCGATTCTCTGTCGAAGCGGCTCAGTCACGCCGCCAACGCCTTCGCCCAGATCGCCGTTAATGTTGCTCTCGGCGAAATCCTGCCGCGACGCGTACAGCAGAATCGGCTTTTTCTCGCGGAACTGGTGCCCGAGGACGCGCGATAGCCGTGTGTACGACCGCTCTGCCATCCGGGCAGCGTCCTTGATCGGAAATTGCTCTTCCGGATAGTAATGGATGTAGAAGTGCTCCGTTTCGAGCACTCGCCAGCGGAAGTGCCGGTACTCGACCTGATTCTGGCCGAAGTATCGCTGCGCCGCGCTCGGCGCCGGCGTCATCACAAGCGTTGCGGCGACCAGTCCAACGGCTGCCACGCTCCTCTCCCATCCGATCATCATTTGAGCGACTCCGTCGCTAACTAGGTCTCTACTGCCACAGACTCCGCGTCACCCCAAAGACGCTCGAGCTGGTAGAACTCCCTGAGAGTCGGGTGGAACAGGTGCACCACGAAATCGACATAGTCGAGCAGCACCCACCGACCTTGTTGCAATCCTTCAACGTGGTGCGCCCGCAGCCCTTCCTTACGCAGCTCGTCCATGACGTGCTCCGCTATGGACCGCACATGCGTGTCGGAAGTTCCACTCGCGATCACAAAGCAGTCAGTCATTTCACTGACGCCGCTGAGATTGAGTATGACAGGATCGTTTGCCTTCATATCGAGGCAAACGGCCGCGGCGCGTTGAGCCGCGGCAACGGAAGAAGCTGTAGTACTGGCTGCCATTAGGCTCCATACGAAGGTTACGATCGACGCGGATCTCTACTGGGTCCGCTTCCATAATTCTACACTTTGTCCAGCATTTCGTGCGCCAAAGAAAAGGCGCCGGAAAG
>JBPCNJ010000068.1:0-4131 GCA_051001375.1 Gemmatimonadaceae bacterium | reverse complement strand
CATATGGGGGCGCTCAGCGTTCTATCAGTCGGGTGGAGCGTACGGCTTTCGCGACCAGTTGCAGGACACAGCGGCGCTCGTATACCTTGCGCCTGAGCGTGCACGCGAGCAGATCGTCTTGCATGCGTCGCATCAATTTGTTGAGGGCGACGTACTGCACTGGTGGCATCCTCCGACGAGCGCTGGTATCCGCACCCACTTCTCGGATGACCTGCTCTGGCTGCCGTACGCCACCGCTTTCTACATCGAGACCACGGCGGATGCTTCCGTGCTGGATGCATCTGCCCACTTCCTGACAGCGCGCCCTTTAATGCCCGACGAGGACGAGGCGTTCGTGATCCCGGAGCAATGCACTCCGTGCGGGAGGGTGTACGAGCATTGCTGCCGCGCAATAGACCTGTCGCTCACTGCTGGTTCGCACGGACTCCCACTGATGGGTACCGGCGATTGGAACGACGGAATGAACCGCGTCGGTCGCGAGGGATGCGGCGAGAGCGTGTGGCTCGGTTTCTTTCTATCGTATGTACTCGATCATTTCATTCCGGTCTGCGAGCAGCGTGGCGACGATGCACGCGCCACGGAGTACCGCGCGTACGCGTCCCATCTAGGAAGTGCTCTGAATGATGCGGGGTGGGATGGATCATGGTACCGGCGTGCATACTACGACGACGGCACGCCACTCGGCACAGCGGCCGGCGATGAATGCCGCATCGATGCCATCGCTCAGGCATGGGCGGTCATCTCGGCGGTCGCGCCGCCGGACCGAGCAGCAGAGGCGCTGGACGCACTGGAGAACCAGCTCGTATCCGAAACGGACGGCATAATTCGGCTGCTCACGCCCGCGTTCGATCGGACGCCGCACGACCCGGGTTACATCAAGGGCTATCTGCCGGGAGTGCGGGAGAACGGTGGTCAGTACACTCACGGCGCACTGTGGGCCGTGCAAGCACTCGCGGAGCTGGGACGCTGTGACCGCGCGGCGCATCTGTTGGAAATGTTGAGCCCCGTGACTCATGCGCGAACACCTGCGGAGGTAGCCGTATACCAGGTTGAACCGTACGTGATAGCTGCGGACGTATACGGCGTTGAGCCGCACGTCGGGCGCGGTGGCTGGACGTGGTACACCGGCTCCGCCGGCTGGATGTTCCGTGTTGCATTGGAATCCGTGCTCGGTGTGCAGGTCCTCGGCGGCAACACACTCACTCTGCGCCCATGCATACCGGCTGACTGGCCTGGGTTCACGCTGCGGTATCGTCTGCCCGACCGTCTGACAAGCTACGAAATAATTGTCCAGCGTTCGGACGAGCGCCGCGGCACGACTTGCGTCACCCTCGATGGCGTACCGGTTGCGAACAGCACCGTCGATGGCGCTGCGATCATTCCGCTTGACCCAGACGGAAGATTACACTCCGTGCAGATCACCCTGGCTGATCACATCGCGCCGCGCTACACCGCGCGGCGCGAAGCGTGCGCGATTGACGTCATCGCATGAGTGCCGCGGCATGAGAACGAATAACCTGTGCATAGAAGAGCGCACTCGACTTCAGTGTGCGCCGTTGTGTCTCGAAATCAACGTGCACCAGCCCGAAGCGCTTGGAGTAGCCAGCGCTCCACTCAAAGTTGTCGAGCAGCGACCAGGCATAGTAGCCGCGCACGTCCACACCGGCAGCAAGCGCGCGCCCGACCGCGAGCAGATGGTCGCGAAGATACGCTACACGCAGCGGATCGTCCAATGTGTCACTATCAGCAACTGGCGGATCGTAGAATGCGGAGCCGTTCTCGGTGACGTACAGCGGGATGCTGCCGTAACGGTCCCGTACCCACGTCAACGTGTCAGTCAGTCCGGCAGGGTACACCTCCCAATCCATCTCGGTATGTGTATGCCGCTCCTGAACGACGCGCGCGGCACGCACCGGCAACGCGTCGGGATCGTTCCGGGTTACCGCGCGGGTGTAATAGTTGATGCCTAGCCAGTCGATCGGCTGCTGGATCAATGCGGTGTCTGCATTGATGTCGTCGGGCCACGCCTCGCCAAACACGTCGCGTAGCTCGTCAGGATACCGTCCGTGGAATATCACGTCCAGGTACTGCCGGTTCATGTACGCGTCCGCGCGACGTGTGGCGGCGACGTCATCCGCGTGATCGGACGCGGCGTACTTGGGCTCAAGGTTGACAACGATCCCGATGTCGTGCTTTCCTTCAGCGCGATACGCCTCGACGGCGGCGCCGTGCGCGCGCAAGAGGTTATGAGTGGCGAGCGGCGCCTCGAACAGGTTGCTGTGCCCTGGCGCGTGCACGCCGTGCAGATATCCGGCGTCTACTACAACCCAGGGCTCGTTCAGTGTCGCCCAGAGTCGCACGCGGTCGTCCAGCGCTCGGTACATCACGCGTGCGTAATCTGCAAACCATTCAGCGGAGTCGCGGTTGAGCCAGCCACCGCGGTCATCCAGCGCGGTAGGCAGATCCCAGTGATACAGCGTTACGTTCGGCTGGATGCCATTGGACAGAAGCGTGTCGACCAGCCGGTCATAGTGCGCTACACCAGCCGGGTTGACGCGTCCGGTACCCTGTGGCATGATCCGGCCCCACGCTATGCTGAAACGATAACTGGTGAGCCCAAGCTCGCGCATGATGCGCACGTCGTCATCGATTCGGCGGTACTGATCACACGCGATATCGCCCGTCTGACCATTGTGGGTTTTTCCAGGAGTATGGGAGAACCGGTGCCAGAAGCTGGCGCCCGCTCCATCGGCCATCGGAGAGCCTTCCACCTGGTACGCAGACGTCGCTGCGCCCCACAGAAAGTTGGCGGGAAAACGCTCGGGAAAACGCTCGGGAAAGTGCAGGGAAGCGGTCATCTACTTCGAAGAGGCTTATGGCGCGCGTGAAGCTGGAAGGAATACGAAAAATGTACGATGACGGCTTTGTTGCCGCACGCGACGTCGATCTCGACATTGCCGATGGCGAGTTCGTTGTGCTTGTGGGGCCATCGGGATGTGGTAAGAGTACTACACTGCGAATGATCGCGGGCCTTGAATCCATTACCGCCGGTCGGCTGCTCATCGACGATCGCGTCGTCAATGATGTTCCACCTGCTGAGCGTGACATCGCGATGGTGTTTCAGAGCTACGCGCTGTATCCGCACATGACTGTCCGGGACAACATGGGCTTTGCTCTACGACTCCGAAAACGCCCGAGGTCCGAAATTGAGGAGCGCGTGCGCGACGCCGCCACGGTGCTCGGACTTTCGGATATGCTGGACCGCACGCCCCGGCAACTCTCGGGCGGTCAGCGCCAGCGCGTTGCCATAGGACGCGCACTGGTACGCGAGCCACGCGTGTTCCTGTTCGACGAGCCGCTCTCGAATCTCGATGCCAAGCTGCGCGGCGAGATGCGACGCGAAATCGCGGCACTGCATCGCCGCCTGGGCACCACGATGATCTATGTCACGCACGACCAACTCGAGGCTATGACCCTGGGCGATCGAATCGTGGTAATGAACAAGGGCGAGGTCCGCCAGATCGGTGCGCCGTCCATCGTGTATGACCGCCCGCATGACACTTTCGTCGCCAGCTTTCTCGGCAGCCCACCGATGAATCTGATTCCCGGCACTCTCGCCGACACCGGCGGCGAGCTCGCCTTCCGCGCAGACGTACAGCCGGATGCAGCGATCACGCTGCCACCCGCGCTCGCGGATGCTGCGAGACGTGCTGAAGGTGGAATCCCGTCACGCACTCTGCTGGGTGTCCGTCCGGAACACGTCCGTGTCGCTGATACTGCTTCGGGTGCTCAGCGCGAGGCCGCCACAGATCTGACAAGCCCGGTACTTCACGCAATGGTGGATCTGGTCGAGCCGCTCGGCCACGAGCAGTTGGTTTATCTGCGAATCGGCGATGTGCCGCTCGCGGCACGCATGCCCCGAAGCGACAATGCCCCATCACTCGACTTGCCCGTGCACGTGGAATTCGACCCCCCGAGCCCTCACCTCTTTGACGCCATAAGCGGGCTCGCGCTTCCTAGTCTTAGAGAGCTCGACGTATAAAGAGGAAGTATGTCGCCGCAGAGAACGCAGCAATGTATCCGACCGCCGCGGCATGTAGAGCGGGCGTGTTCGTCAGCTCGGGAAACGGG
>JBPCNJ010000067.1:0-14970 GCA_051001375.1 Gemmatimonadaceae bacterium | reverse complement strand
GCCCGGTATTCAGCTCAGAGCTATCGAACGTGAAGTGCTGCTCCTCAGCACCCGGCTCCCAGGCACCGTGCATGGTGACCCCGTAGACCGGATGCTGCTTGCGACGGCGCAGCTGTACAACCTCCCGGTGGTGACCGCGGAGGGGTTGATCATCGATTATGCCAAGGTAGCCCCCGGCACACCGGTCGTCGACATTCGATCAGCCGACTGTTGACAGGCGCGGAGATACCGCCTCCTGCACCCCAAGTCCGCACACCTCAATCCTTCACCACCCGATGCCGCGAAGTAATTGCTCTGGAGCACCCACCGCGAAGCTCGCCCGTCTCGCTTGCGTCGTGGCTCTCACCGCGTGCGCGACGCGATCCGGGCCAGCAGTAACGATCGCGCCTGCGTCAACCGCCCGGAATCTTGTCTTCCACCGTGTTGCGCCGGACATTTTTTACGGCATGCTGGTAACGACGTGCAACGGGGACCGGACCATGTGGGATATCGGCACGCCGGGGAACGCCGAGCCCGCGCCTGATAACATCGCATACGGAGTCGCGCCGCCGGGCTACGCTGTTCGCACCGCGCCACTCCCGCTCACACCCGGCTGCTATCGCGTTACCGTATCCGGACCCGCAACATCGGAATTCATTGTGGACGCCGCTGGCAAGGTCACCGCTCGGCAACATCGCTAAATGATAGACCAACAGATCGCATCCCTCGCCGACGTGTCGCACCGACGCTTCAACGCGCTCACCGGCGATTGGGTCCTCGTTTCGCCACATCGCGCCAAGCGCCCCTGGCTCGGCCAGGTCGAGCGCGTCGCCCCCGAGTCGCGGCCCGCTTATGACCCAACCTGTTACCTGTGCCCGGGTAACGAGCGCGTCGGTGGAGTTCGTAACCCGGACTACACGGGCACTTATGTATTCGACAACGACTTCCCCGCGCTACGCGCTGATGTGCCCGACACAAAGGTAAATGTCGATGGTCTGCTCGTGGCCGAGGGAGAATCGGGGATCTGTCGCGTGATCTGCTTCTCGCCGCGTCATGATCAGTCGCTTCCGGACATGCCGCTCGCCGCAATTCGGCGCGTCGTCGACGTGTGGACCCAACAATACGAACAGCTCGGGAGCCGGCCGGAGATCGGCCACGTCCAGATCTTTGAGAACAAGGGCGCGATGATGGGCGCGAGCAACCCGCACCCGCACTGTCAGATCTGGGCCCAGCGATCCGTGCCAATGACGCCGGCCAGAGAAAACGAGCGGATGCGCAATCACTTCGAGCGGAATGATCATCGCACGTTACTGGCCGATTACCTGAAGCTAGAGCTGGACGCACAGGAGCGCGTCGTGTGCGACAATGATGGCTTCGTCGCTGTTGTCCCGTTCTGGGCCGTGTGGCCGTTCGAGACGCTTGTCGTGAGCCGCCGTGCAGTCGAGAGCCTGAGCGATCTCACCGATGCGGAACGCACTCAATTAGCCGACATCATCAAGCGACTGACCACACGGTACGACAATCTTTTCGAGACTTCGTTCCCGTACTCATCCGGCGTGCATCAGGCGCCAACCGACGGCCAGCCGCATCCGGAGTGGCACCTGCACATGCACTTCTACCCGCCGCTGCTCCGGTCCGCGACCGTACGCAAATTTCTTGTCGGTTACGAGATGCTAGCCGAGCCGCAGCGCGACATCACGCCGGAAACAGCGGCGGGTAGATTGCGCGAAATGCCAGAGGTGCACTACCGGGTGCCAGCACCGGGCTAGGTCGGGATCGTATATCGCCTCGCCGTCGGCTCCACTCGGCACGAAGTCGCCCGGGCGCTGGCCAAGCGCGTAGCGTGGGCTCCCATCGCCCACTCCTGTGTCGCTGGGGCGCGACGGCGGCGATACCTGCCCAGCTACACAGGTGCTATGCAATCGCGCTACATGTAGCTACTTTGCTATCATGATAACCGCCGGCATTCGCGACCTCAAGAACAACCTGAGCCGCTACATACGTCAGGTCGAGGCGGGCGAGCGGATCATGATCACCGATCATGGGCGAGTCGTCGCACAGCTCGCGCCGCCGGAAGGAGTCGTCAGGCCGATGCGGTACGATGAACTAAGTAGGTATGCGGAAGTTATCTGCACTTTTAGGATGACGGCGTGCGTTCTGCGGCTCACAGCTGGACAAGCTGCTGGAGCAGAGCCGATGACGTTCGTCAGAGCGTTGAGTGAGGAGGAGCGCCGTGCACTTCGGAAAGGCGTGCGGCGCGAAGTGGGCCGGGTGAGTGAGCGCATGCGGGCCGTGTTGCTCTCGGCTCGACGGTTCAGTGTGCCCGATATAGCGCGGATCTTCGAGTGCGACGAGAGTACGGTGCGTGAGTGGATTGCACGGTTCGAGAGCGATGGAGTCCAAGGGCTCCACGACCTCCCTAGATCGGGCCGCCGGCCATGCGCCACACCGGCGGCCCGTGAGCGAGTGCGGCGCGCAGTAGAGGATGGACCAGCAAGCGTAGGCTACGGTGGTGGCGTATGGACGGTCGTCACACTCAAGATGTATCTGTTCGTCAGCGATCAGTTGAAGGCGAGTGACGCGACCGTGCGGCGGCTGCTCTTGCGGCTCGACTTCCGTTGGCGCCGGCCGAAGCTCGTGCTGCCCACTGACCCGGAAGCTCGACGGAAGATGTGGGCACTCTTTGACTGCTTGCTCGCCGCGCCGGCTCATGCCGTGGTACTCTGCCTGGATGAGTGCGATGTGCATCTCTTGCCCGTGCTCCGCGCGATGTGGATGCACCGCGGGGAGCAGGTCCAGGTCCGGACGCCAGGGCAAAATCGTAAGAGAGGTGTCTTCGGCGCGCTCGATCCGGAGACCGGAGCATGGCACTACTCGATCACCGAGCGAAAGCGAACGGTGGAATTCCTCACCTTTCTTGAGCAGCTGCTCCAAGTCTATCCGACCGAGCCGCTCTATCTGGTACTCGACAACGCGAGTATCCATAAGGCCAAGCTCACCCGCGAGTGGCTCATCGTGCATCCGACCGTCGAGCTGTGCTTCCTGCCGAGCTACGCCGGGCATCGGGAGAACCCGGTCGAGAAAGTCTGGTGGCGCATGAAGCAGCAGGTCGCAGCCAACCGGCTCTACGGCGATCTCGATATGCTTGTCATCGCTGTGCATCAGTTCTTTGGCACTCTCACGCCCGGTGCGGCGCTCCATCTGGCCGCGTGACCAAAGTGAAGAAAACTTTTGCATACTCACTTAGGAGGAGCATCACCTCGCTATGATAACCGCTCGATGATGCTCAGCTACACTGCGCGATGTCGAAGTGCGGGTTGTTGATGATGCCAAACACATTGCCGAATGGATCACGCACAGTCGCAACGCGAATGCCGCCGCCCACGTCCTTTGCGGGCTCGTGCAACTCGGCACCGATCTGCAGCAGATGGTTCAGAGTTTCCTGAACGTCGCTCACTCCCCAGTATGCAGTCGTTCCACCTGCGCCGGTCGAACCGTCACCGTTCGGGTCCAACCCGAGCTCGAAACCTCCCACATTGAAGCCGACATAGAACGGCTCGTCAAAGTACGGCGCGGAGCCGATCGCGCGCATATACCACTCCTTCGCCTGCACGACGTCGGAAACGTGATAAATGACGGTGCGCAGACCCAGGAGATGTGACATATGGCCGTCTCGCGTTAAGTTGTTCCAGCGTGAGTTGATAGCTCTTTGCGCCTGCGAAGGGTCGAGGCACGAGCGATGCAATATACGCGGGTTCTCTGTATACAAGGAGCAGTCAAATGGCGAACAACAGCGACGATCAGTCAGCAGCCTGGGAAAGCGAGAAGAAGCTCGATAACGAGGAGAAGACTCTCATCGGTAATGAAGCTGAGGATCACAATCTCACCGGCTCAACTACTTACGTCACCCTGCCGGATCAGGGTGATGATCAGAACAGCACATCCGGCACGTCCGGCAAGTCCGGCCAGCAATCGAAGACCTCGGGCAACAAGAGCTCCGACACCGATCGCGGCAGTAAGAGGTCGTAAAGCGGCCTGCAGATAAGTGCGGGATGGGTCGGCCATGTGGAAGATAGGGCCGGCCCATCCTGCGTTTGTTGTACGCGACCGTCTACGGCGCGGGACGGGCGTAATCCTTTAGCTCACCTTCGTACGCCTGGTACAGGGACGGCGGTACGTCTACCGTTTTGCGTTCCAGCATGGACTCGAACATTGCCGCGTTCACCCCGGCCTGGCCGAAGCGGTGGTTGTTCATTACCACGTACGTCTCACGCGTGTCCTGCGCTATCTCCTCAGTGCGCGCGACCCACGGCTTGAGCGCTTCTGCGGAATAGAGATAGTCGTAACGCTCCTCGGAGGCGGCATCCTTGCGGAACCAGTTGTTGTAGTTACGCCCGTGTACTCGCACGTAGCCCACGCTCGACGTCACCGTCGCGCTTGGCTTGATGCAGTTCTTGAACAGCGGCTGGTCGATGTTTACAAAACCGACTCCTTCCTCGACCAGCGATCCATAGAACTCGGGAACGTTCCACGACTCGTTCCGCATTTCCACCACCAGGGGAAAGTCGCCAAAGGCGCGAACGACGTCGCCCAGCCAGGTGCGGTTCTCCTCAGATCGGCGGAACGACCACGGGAACTGCACCAGTACAGCGCCGAGCTTGCCTCCGGCCCGCAACTGATCCAGGGCAATTCGGACCTCACGCTCGTCCGCGCGGCTCCAAGCCTCCTGGCGCTCGTGTGTGAAACGCTGCCACAACTTCACCGTGAACCGGAACTGCGGGAACAGCTCCGTCCTTGCGAGCCAACGGGCAACCGTGCTCTCCGTGGCCGGCCGGTAAAAGGTACTGTTCACCTCCACCACACCGAAGTAGCGCGCGATGTAGCTCAACCGATCGATGCCTTTCGGCATCGGCTTGGGATACATTTTCCCGTTCCAGTCTGGGTACACCCATCCGGCCGGCCCGACGCGAACGATCCCTCGACTGCCTGGCTCATTCAGCTGCGTATCGAGCGGCGTACATTCAGGTATGTCTGCTGGCATGCGGTACAGGAAAGCATTGGCTGTGCCGCCAAGCGCACGGCCAGCAATCCCCGCTCGTGTGCCTGTAAATTGCGTTAGAATCGGGACATGCCCCGATTCCGCTGTCGCCCCAGTGCTCGCATTGCAGTTGTATGTGCAACGCTCCTCGTTGTCGCCGCCACAGTCGCTACCACAGCGTGTGCTCCGCGTAACTATCGCGGCAGTCAACTCGGTGTTTGACCTCCTCAGCCGCCCAAGCCGCCCTGGCTCGGCGACTTTCGCGCCGCTCCGGCGGATAGCTCGCTACGCGGCGCCGTTGCGATCACGCTGAGCAGTACGCCCGGGTGGTCCCACATTCTGCTCTCGATGAGCGGCGCGCGTCCTTCGGCCAGCTACATCTGGCGCCTGCACTCCGGCCGCTGTGCCGACAACGGCCCGGTCATTGGTCCAGATGAGCGATACCAGCCAATGCTCCCATTCGCTGATGGAACGGCCAAGGCCGAATCAACCGTTCCCGTACTGCTGACTCCATCAATGCCGTATTCTGTGACAGTGACAGGCCAGTCGGGAGCCAGTCCGACAGCAGCAGTCTGTGCTGAGCTGGACTACGGCTCCATGTAGAGTCTGGACGACCTGCTAGAACGTCGGCGGCTGTGGCGGTGTGCCGTGGGTCGCTGTCACCACTGACTTGATTCCACCACGCAGGTTGAAGTCGCCGATTACCCGGATCCACTTGGGCTGGACCTTGGCGACCAGATCGTCCATGATGTGGTTCACCGCACGCTCGTAGAAAATCCCATCATTCCTGAAGCTCCACAGATACAGCTTGAGGCTCTTCAGCTCCACACAAGAGCTGCCGGGAAAGTACTTGATGCGGATGGTCGCAAAATCCGGAGCGCCCCCTTCGAGCGCTGCCAGATCGCTTGCGTCGCCTTCGATCCCACCCAGCGGACAGAGCGACGTGAATTCGGGACAGTCCATGTGAATCTCGTAATCCCGGTCCGCGTACGGATTGGGAAACGTCTCGATCAACTGATGCTTTGGCATCCACCAATGTACGTAAGGCGCGGCGTAATCCGCGGCGTAAGGCGGGGCGTACCGCCCTATTACGCCCCGCGCAATCTCCGCGAGATCTCTTCCAGAAACGTCCGCTCGTCCTCGGTCAGACTTTCCATTCCTTCGCGCGAGATCTTGTCCAGCAACGCGTTCACGTCCTCGGTGCGCGGCTTGGGCTTGGGCGATGTCAGGAGCGGAGTGGATGGGCGGCGCTTGACGATCGCATTACTGCGCGCAACCGCTTCGTCCGCGCTGGGCGGATTCTCGCGTCGCTTGACCCGAGGCGTTTTGGGGATGGACGGGTTGGGATTGGGCGACACGTCGTCGGGGATGGTGGCGACATGCCGGCGGATCCGCTCCAGACTGGATCCGGTCGGAGCGTGCAGATACAATCCCGCGAACGCGAGTCCGCCCACGTGCGTTATCCACGCAGTCGACCCGTTGGAGAGGCCCGTCATGTCGGCCAGTGCCATGCCAACGTTCCAGGCAATGGTCCACACGGCGAGCCACCGGGCGCGCATTGGAAACAGGCCCAGGATGTACACCTCATCATCCGGCCACTTGAGCGCGTAGGCCAGTACCACGCCTACCACGGCACCAGATGCTCCCACCACCGCGCCGCGCTGCACGAAGAGCAGATGGAAGATGGCGCCGCCCAGCCCGCACCATAAATAGAAGTACGTGAAGCTGCGAACGCCCAGCGCGCGCTCTACCCTGGGTCCGAATAGCCACAGCATGATCATGTTCGTGGCCAGGTGCGCCAGCCCGGCGTGCACGAACATGTACGTCCCGACCGTCCACCACTGGGCCGGAAATTCGGACGACGAGAGGCCGAGCCAGCGCGTAACATCCGCTGCGCCCACCGGGGAGGTGAGCTGAACGAAGTAGACGATGACGTTGAGCGCGATCAGCCACTGCACCGCGGGTGTTATCCCGACGCCTGGCTCGTGCTCGGCCGTGTTGAAATCGGTGGTTGTCGTTTCCATCGGTCGCTAAACTTCCATCTACCCGAGCGCGAGCTGAACGATCCGCTCACACAGCTCGCCGAAGCTCATTCCAGCGGCGGCCGCGCCCTGCGGTATCAGACTCAGCTCGGTCATCCCCGGTAACGTGTTCGCCTCCAGACAGTAGCACTCGCCAGCGTCGTTCAGACGAAAGTCGATTCGCGCATACCCGCGCAGTTTGAGCGCCGCAAACGCCTGCTGCGCTTGCACCTGCAACTGTTTAGTAACATCTGGCGACAAATTCGCCGGAAACTCCTCGGTCGCCATTCCAGCCGTGTACTTGCACTCGTAGTCGTAGATCTCCTTCATCGGCTTGATTTCGCCTACGGGGAGTGCCACGTCGCCCAATACACCGACGGTGAGCTCGCGCCCGGGGATAAAGCGCTCGATCATTACCTCGTCGTCATACCGAAATGCTTCGGCGATGGCGTCGCTGAGAGCGTCCGGCTCGCGTACCACGGTAAGTCCCACGGTCGATCCCTGTTTTGATGGCTTTACCACAACAGGCCAGCCGAGTGTTTGGGCGACTTCATCGGCGCCTATGGGCGCCATCATCCAGTCAGCTGTCCCAACACCTGCGGAACGAAAGAGAGTCTTGGACAAATCCTTGTCCATCGCCAGCGCGCTCGCAAGGTGACCGCTGCCGGTATAGCGCACGCCCGCCATGTCCAGCAGCGCCTGCACCGTGCCGTCCTCGCCCTCACCGCCGTGAAGCGCCAGAAAGACGACGTCGGCTTCGCGCACTTCTGGTATCGATGCCAGATCGCTGCGCAGCCCGCCAGACAATCCGGCCAGCGCTTCGAGAGACGGCGGCTCAGTTCCAACTTTTCTGCGCCGAAGATCATCCAGCGCCGCGTCGTCCAGCAGTCCCACGGCCGGGTCCAGCGCTGTCACGGTGTGTCCGCGTGCAGTGAGCGCCTCGGTGATCCGCAGCCCCGAGGCCAGCGAAACGTCACGCTCGGCGGATGCCCCGCCCATGAGGACCGTAATCCGTAGAGATGATCGTGCCATAGGTGGTAGTATAGCGATCCCCGGAAGCGAGTGAGAGGGTGGACTTGCGTGACATCGCGACTGCAGCGAGACCGGCTGTCACCGCGAGTCTGAACTCATCAACGGGAACGTCATCTACCGCCCCATTACAAACCGCAACATATCCGATCGCGTCACGATCCCCTGTGGCGTCCCGTGCTCCACCACCAACACCGCGGGCGTAGTCTTTGAGAGTAACCGCACCGCCGATTCGATCGCCTCGTCAGCGCTCACCGACGGGAACGGCGCGTCCATCACCTCGCGCACCGTTGCGTCCAGTAGCGCCGGAGTCTCCAACCCGCGCTGCGACAGCGCCGCCTCGCCCACCGAACCGATGCACTCGCCATCGTTCATCACCGGCAACTGCGACACGTCGTGCAGCAGCATCAGGTTCAGTGCCTGCCTTACACCCGCACTCGGCGCGATCGACACGATGGCCGGCGCGCCAACATCCTTCCGCGCCAGCATGTCGCCAAGAGTAACGTGCTCCGCCTCGAGCAGCTGGTTCTCGCGCATCCACTCGTCGTTGTACAGTTTGGAGAGATACCGCTCACCGGTGTCGCAAAGAAAGGTCACGATGAATGCGTTCGGGTCATCCACTCGGCGCGCCACGTCCAGCGCAACTTTCGCGATCAGCCCCGACGAACCACCCACGAAGAGTCCCTCCTCGCGGGTGAGCCGACGCGCCATCGCGAACGAGTCCCTGTCGCTCACCGTGTGGTACTCGTCGATCAGGCTCAAGTCGAGCGTTCCGGGGATCTTGTCCTGCCCGATCCCCTCGATCTTGTAGGGCTTGCCCTCAACCTTTATCTCGCCATTGCTGCGCCAGTATTCGGCCAGGATGGAACCGTGTGGATCGCCCGCGATGATCTGGATGTCGGGGTTCTTCTCCTTTAGATACCGCCCGACGCCACTGATCGTCCCGCCGGTTCCGGCAGCGGCAACAAAGTGCGTGATCTTTCCCTCAGTCTGCTCCCATAGCTCGGGGCCGGTCGTCTCATAGTGTGCCTCCGGATTCGCTGGGTTGTAGAACTGGTTGGCCAGAATCGCATTGGGCAGCTCCGACGCGATTCGCTTCGCCATCATTACATAATTATCCGGATGGTCGGCCGGCACCGCTGTCGGCGTCACTATCACTTCCGCGCCGAAGGCCTTGAGCAGCCGGACCTTTTCCTGCGACATCTTGTCCGGAATGGTGAAGATGCACTTGTAGCCCCTGAGCGCCGCCGCGATCGCGAGCCCCACGCCGGTGTTGCCGCTCGTCCCCTCGACGATCGTGCCACCCGGCTTGAGCGCCCCTTCGCGCTCCGCCCGCTCGATGATCGGGAGCCCGATGCGATCCTTCACCGACCCGCCCGGATTGAAGAAATCGGCCTTGCCGTACACAGGCGTGCGCACGCCGCGCGTGACACGGTTCAGTCGGATGAGTGGCGTCCACCCGATGGTCTCCAGCACGCTGTCGTACGGCCGCTCGTTGCGCTTTATATGCATTGTGATACTATCTATTCCGTCGCTTGGACCCACTGCTCCTTGCACCGGAGCTGCTGGTCCTGGCTGTGTCTTTGGCCACCCGGGCCGCGCGGGCCGCGGCGCTGTCCGCGGCCGGCACCGGTATCTTTTTCAAAATGGTATCGCCCGCCGGCGGCGCTGCCTCGGGATGCCGGAAATATACCGGGAACAGAATCGACACCGACATCGGAGCACCGCGCAACTTGGCAGGGGTAAAGTGCAGCTCACGCGCCCCCTTTATCGCCGCCGAATCGAGCATCGCGCTCTTGGATGACTCCACCACCTTCGTAGAGTCGTTCACCACCGCACCGGCCGTGTCAACGTACAGGCGCAGCGTCACGTTTCCCTGCACCTTTTCGGCGTATAGCGCCGGCGGATACCGGAACGGCATGTCCTTGTTCAGCATCACCGGATAGCTGTTCGGACGAGCTACGCCCCGATCGAATGCGGTCTTTGCCGTGTCGGTGCTCTTGCTTCCACACGCGACGACCACAAACACGAACGCCGCGAGTAAAGCAATCAGTGATGCCGGTCTTCTAGACTTGCTCCGCAAATTGTCCGCTGAAGTCATGACCATAGATGGTACATAGGGTGCGGCTCTGCCGGTCACGTCTGCCCCTGAGCATCAGCAACCAGGCGAGCGATAGTGTCGAGTGCTTGCAGTGGCGTCATGCTGTTGGGGTCGAGCGCCTTCAATGTTTCGATCACAGGATTCGGTTCGCGCTCACACCCAAATAACGCGAACTGCTCTCTGGCCGCACGCTTGTCCAATCTCCTCTTGTCGTTCTGTACGCCAGTCAACACACCAGCCGACTTTTCCATCCGGTGGTCGCCTTCCATTTGACGCAACAATACCCTTGCGCGTTTCAAAACTGATGGCGGAAGACCGGCCAGACGACCTACCTCTATACCATATGAGCGATTCGCGCCGCCCGGGTCGAGAGTGTGCAGGAATAGCACTTCCTCGCCTACCTCGCGTACCCGCACGTTGAAATTGCGCACTCCGGCGAGCTGACCAGCAAGCTGAGTCAGTTCGTGATAGTGCGTCGCGAATACCGTCTTGCACCCGGCGCTGTCGTGCAGATGCTCCGTCACGGCCCACGCGATCGATACACCATCGTACGTGGACGTTCCGCGCCCAATCTCGTCCAGCAGCACCAGCGACTTGGGCGTGGCTGAGTGGAGAATGGCGCTCGTCTCACTCATCTCGACCATGAAGGTGGACTGTCCACGCACCAGATTATCGCTCGCCCCCACGCGCGTGAACAGTCTGTCCACCGCACCCACTTCGGCGGATTGCGCTGGGACAAAGCTCCCTATCTGTGCCATGAGCACAATCAGTCCGATCTGTCGCAGCACGGTGGATTTGCCAGCCATGTTCGGCCCGGTGAGAATGATGACCTGCGCGCCGTGGGCTAGCGTGACATCATTGGGGATAAACTTCTCGCGCGGCATCATTCGCTCAACGACGGGATGTCTGCCGGCCACGATTCGCAAATCAAATCCTTCGCTCACGTTCGGCCGCACATACCCCTCGCACTCAGCCACCTCGGCCAGCGTCGCAAGCACGTCGAGCTCCGCCAGCACCCGTGCCGCGCACTGCGCACGCGCAACATCGTGCGCGATCCTACCTCGCAGCGATTCGAACAGTTCCCGCTCGCGCACCTCGATACGCTCGGCCGCCGTGAGCACGCGCTCCTCGTATTCCTTGAGCGCGGACGTCACGTATCGCTCCGCGCCCGTCAGAGTCTGGCGCCGCTGATAATCGTCCGGGATGCGGTGACCGTGCGAGTTGGTGACTTCGATGTAATAGCCGAAGACCCGATTGTATCCAACCTTGAGTGAGCTGATGCCGGTCCGCTCGCGCTCATCGCTCTGGATTCGAGCGATGGCGTCCTTGCCGCCGTCGCGTAGCCCGCGCAGCTCATCAAGCTCGCTGTCAAAGCCAGCTCTTACCGTGGCATCTTCGCCGAGCGCCAGAGGCGGGCGCTGCACCAGCACGTTGTGAATGTCAGCGCCAATGTCGTGGCAAGAGTCCCAGCGCGCCAGCACATCGTGCAGCTGTTCACCGTCGATGCGTCGTGCCGCATCTTCGACTTGAGGAAGTCTCGCGACCGAGTCGCCGAGCGCGCGTAGCTCGCGCGGCGTGATGCGTCCGGCCGCGACCTTTGCCGCCAGCCGCTCCACGTCTCGCACGCCGTCGAGCGCGCTACGCAGCGATGTGCGTGCCATCGGATCATGCGCGAGAGCGGCGACTGCATCGAGCCTGGTGTTGATATGCACGATGTTGGTGAGCGGAGCCAGTATCCACTGCCTCAGAAGTCGCGCGCCCATCGGCGTGAGGGTGCGATCGAGTACGCCGATCAGCGTTCCCTCAGTGCCCGCGCCACCACGCAGCGATTCGGTCAGCTCCAGATTCCGGCGCGTCATTCCGTCCAGCGGCATCGTGCCACCCGGGCGCTCCACAATGGGCGGATTGAGATGCGGCACGCCGCCGGGTTGCAACTCGCGAACATAGCGCAGAAGTGCGCCGGCCGCGCCGAGTGCGAGATCGTCGGACGACTCGATGCCGAATCCTTCCAGCGAGCTCACCCGGAACTGTCGCTGTAATTCGTCGCGCGCCATGCCGGGATCGAACTCCCAGAGCGGACGACGCATGACCAGTGTCGTCCCGCCCATCGTCGCCTGATCCTCTGGAATCAGGATCTCGGCTGGGGCCAGTCGCTCGAGCGTCGCGGAGAAGTCACGCTCATCAACGGTCGTGAGCCGCAGCTCGCCGGTGGAGATGTCCAGCGCTGCGATTCCCATGACCGCCGTATCACGATCGACGTCGAACGCGATGGCGCACAGATAATTGTTCCGGGCGCCGTCCAACAATTCATCCGAGAACGCCGCGCCAGGTGTTACCGTCTCCACGACCTCGCGTCGCACGACACCCTTGGCTGTCCTTGGATCTTCCACCTGCTCGCAGATGGAGACACGATGGCCGAGCTGCACCAGGCGGCGTACATACTCGGCACCGGCCTTTACTGGCACACCGGCGAGCGGCACTTCCGCGGCGCCGCCGTTGTTCCGTGCGGTGAGCGTGATCCCGAGGACGCGAGAGATGAGCTCCGCGTCCTCGTAGAAGGTTTCGTAGAAGTCTCCCATGCGGAAGAACAGAATTGTCCCGGGATGTCGTGCCTTTATCTCCCGGTACTGCTGCATGAGGGGCGTGGCCGACGGCTTTGCCACGCGACTACTCAGGTGTCACGAACCCGCTGATCTGCTTATCCTTGAGCCGCTGTAGCTCAGCAACCGCCGCCGCGCGCGAACTGTAGCTCCCCACCCGAACGCGGTACGGCGCCACGAATCCATCAACGTGTGCGCTGTATCCCCTGCCGCGCAACTTCACGGCAAGCTCACTCGCCTGCGCTTTGGATCCAAACGCGGCCACCTGGACCGCGAACGTCCCGTTTGCACGCG
Source organism: Gemmatimonadaceae bacterium (assembly GCA_051001375.1). Taxonomy (GTDB): domain Bacteria; phylum Gemmatimonadota; class Gemmatimonadetes; order Gemmatimonadales; family Gemmatimonadaceae; genus Fen-1247. The sequence continues at coordinate 1,908 of JBPCNJ010000067.1, read as the reverse complement.
GAGCCGCGGGTGCCCCGGACGTACGCGCTGGCGTGCGTGCTGATGCACGGTTTGGCGTGCGCTTTGGTGTTCGAGTTGGCGTGCGCGCTGGTGTAGCGATGGCGCGCGTCGCTGGGTGCTTGCTTGCCGCCTTCGCGGTAGCTCCCCTAGTCGCTACCGCGCTCGTTCGCGCCGCGGTCTTGCTCACCTTCGTTGCGGGCGTCTCGACAACTCCTTCGCTCGCGGCCTTCGGTGCTGCTGCCGTGTCCGGCGCCGCACTGGGTACGACCGGCGCAACGGCCGATGCAACGGCTGTCGATTCTGCACTTGGTGCCGCGGTGCCCGCCGCACCCGCCCCACTTGCCAGGACGACACCTCGGCAACGTTGCTGCTGAAAGGCGATCCGATTCTTCAGCTCTACATTAGAAGGGCGAGCAAGCGCAAGCGCGTCCGCGTTGGCAGCGCAGCCGCGCTGAAGGTCGTTGGTCTCGAAGTACGTGTGCGCCAGCCAATAGCTCGCCTCTGCATGCAGCGGGCTCTCGGGATGCTCAAGGGTGAGCCGCTGAAAGTGCTGCAGCGCCGCCGCCCGGTCGCCCCGCGCTGACTCCAACTCGCCCATCCTGAGCAGAGCGTCCGGCACCCGAGGCGAAAGCGGATGGTCCACCACGATCAGCCTGTAGTCCTTCTCCGCATCGTTGGCCGAAGGAGCGAGCGTCGCCCGCCAGTACAACCCCTCGGCGTACTTTGGGGACTCGGGAGGGGCCGCGTTCACAAGCGAGTCCACAAGCTTCCGGCCAGCTTCTGCCTCGCCGTTGCTCACCATCTGCTGCGCCTTCACGTACAGCGCTGAATCAGGAGTAGCCTGAGCATCGATCCGGGAGCCTAGCATCGCCGTTGCAACGACGATTCCGGCCAAACACCAGCAATTACGCAAACGCATCATTCTTTCCTATTTCTTGTATATGTCGGCTTTGTGTCGCTACTATGGCCCAGACGTGTCGCCAGTCATGCTGCTCTTCTAGATCCTGCTATGGTTCCAGCCGCGCAGATCGCAAGCACCGTCGTCGCGAGGATTTGCTCCTCCGACGACACGCGCGACTCCTTGAGCGCGACATCTGCCGCGAGCAAGGCGTCCAGCGCTCGATCGCACTCGTCCGTGGACCAGTTCCGAGCGGCGGCGGCCCAGGCTCTGGCTGCGGTGCCCCACGGACGTCCAGGGAAAGCGCCGGTACTTTTCAGGAGTCCAAAAAACTCGCTCTCGAGCCGCCCTTGCGGTAGCCCCGTGTCCAGACGAGCTCGGCCCCACGCCAGCGCAAGCATCTGCGTAGACAGCGCCATGATGACGCTCACGCCGGTGGTCTTTGGCTGGGTCAGAACGTGTTCGATGAGAGTGCTGGCGCCGGTCGCGTCGCGCTGAAGCACCTTGTCCAGCAGATCGCCCACGGTCTCTCCGCGCCGGATGCCTACCACCGCGCTCACTGCGTCCTCGTTGACGGGAGTGCCGTTGGCGTAGCTGGCCAGCTTGTCCAGCTCGCCAGACAGTTGGTACAGATCATTCCCAACCGCGTCGTGCAGCAGATCCGCCGCGGCTGCCGTAACCTCCGCTCCGAGCTCGGTGGAGGCGTGGTGAATTATCCACTTGGAAACGCGATTGTCCTCCAGCGCGTTGAACTCCAGCGGAGTCGTGGCCCGCTCCAACGCCTTGTCGGGCTTGGCGCCGGGCCCCGCGATCAACAGAAGCAATAGGTCGTGCGATGGGCGCGTGAGGTAGCGATCGATGGCCGAACACGCGTCCTTTTTGAGCGCGTTCACTTCGCGGATCACCGCGACCCTGCGATCCGCCATCATCGGCGGAGTGCCAACCAGTGAATTGATCGACTCGGCGTCAAGGTCGGCACCGCGGCGTGTGTCCAGGTTGAAGTCCCGTGT
>JBPCNJ010000066.1:0-4540 GCA_051001375.1 Gemmatimonadaceae bacterium | reverse complement strand
GAACAACCCAGCACAATCGCGAAGGGTTCCTGCTCCAGAACCAGATCCGTCCGTCGTGCGTGGCTGGGCAGCGTCTCGTCACTCCCAATGCTGGACACAAAACGTCGGTTGCCATCCCGGAGACGTTCGAGTGCTTCTTGCGCTGATATCATGGATTCTTAATAAGTAGTCCGGCCGGACTAGTCAACATCCGCTCCCTCTACGGCCGAATGCGGTCGAATGCGGTGTGCTCCACGGGCCGCCACCTACGTTGAGCGGAGCGGCTTGAGCGCGCCTGCCCACTTCACGACTTCGTCCAGCATCGCCGCAGCCGCCTTAGTTTGCGTTTCCCCAGGATCGAACGCGCCCGTCTCCCGGTCTATGTACTGGGTGAAGAATGGGATCGCTACGGTCTCTACCATGGGCACCATCCTGAGCGCGGCGACGAACTGATTCGTCATCTCAACGCCGCGCGTGCCACCGGACACTCCGCCGTAGCTGACGTATCCAACCGGCTTGTATGCCCACTCGTTCACCAGAAACTGCAGCGCGTTCACGAGCGACACGGGCGTGCCGTGGTCGTACTCCGGCGTCACGAAGACAAAGGCGTCAGCCCTGTCGACGATCGCGCTCCACGCTTTCGTGTGTTCTCGCTCATACCGCGCGAGTCGTGGGTGCGCCGACTCGTCGAACAGCGGGAGATTCACCTCCGCCAGATCAACCAGCTCGATCTTGAGCTTTCCGTGCGCCCGCGCACATTCGAGAAACCATGCACCCACCAGCGGCCCCTGGCGACTCGGGCGCGTGCTCGCGACGATGACTTGCAGATTCAGCATTGAGATGTTCGGAACGGATCAGACTACAGGGTCAGGACGACAGTGCCGGGACCTGTCTGGCGTTATGCCACTTGTGAGCCACTCATCGGCAATGTCGCTGTTGAGCCGGATGACCCGGAGTGAGCTGCGTGCCGTAGATCTGCGAAGCGTTCGAGCGCTACCCTCAGCTCTCTACCGTAACATCGCTCTGCCACAGGTGCAGCGTGGCGTAGCTACGCCACGGACGCCATGCCCCGGATACAGCTTCCGCGCGCGCCGCGGTCACGCCACCGAGCCGTTTCCGCAATATCATGTCCTCCTTGGGAAAGGCGTCGGGCCAGCGGAGCGCACGCATCGCGATGTAGTGCGCAGTCCATTGGCCGATGCCAGGGAGAGCGACCAGTTGTTTGATTGTCGATTCGGGAGTGGCACCGGGCTCCAGCCTGAGCCGGCCCGAGGCGATCTCTTCCGCCAGCGCGATGATGCTCCGTGCGCGCGTCTGCACGACGCCGAGCGTCGCCACTTCGGCGACGCTCGCGCCGGCCATGAGTTCCGGGGTTGGCGACAGCTGGGTGAGATCCGCGTACGGTGTATCGATCGGTTCGCCGAACGCGGCGACGAGCCGCCCGGCAAGCGTGGTCGCGCCTTTCACGGTGATCTGCTGGCCCAGTATCGCGCGCATCGCCAGCTCGAATCCGTCGAACGCGCCGGGAACACGCAGCCCGGGGTTTCGCGCGACAGCATCCGCGAGCAGCGGATCCTGCGCCAGCCGCTCGGCGATGATGTCGGGTCGCGCGCTCAGGTCGAAGACATTCCGCAACCGGCCAAGCAGCGCGGGAAGGACCGGCGTGAGAGAGTGCGTCAGCTCCACCATCAAAGCGTGCTTCTCCGGCACGTTCTGCACGCGGAGCCATCCGGCGTGATTGCCGAGCCGCACCGTGCGGGAGTACCCATCATCGCCGACGCGTTCGACGCCCTTGAGGGTGCGCGCACCCAGGAACCGCAGCATGCCCAGCCAGTCAAAAGGCCGTCGATACGACAACTGCAGCGTGAAAGTCTCCGGTGCTGATTCTCCACCCGTCAGAAGGCCAACGCTGGAGGCTCGCTCCTTGTCCTCCCTTGGCTCATTTCGCAGACGGCTGGGCGGCATGCCGTAGCGCCTGCTGAAAGCATCGTTGAAACGACGCAGGCTGGAAAATCCGCTAGCGAGCGCCACTTCGCTGACCGGCAGCGCGGTCTCACTGAGCAGCTGCTTGGCGAGGAGCAGACGCCGGGTCAGCACCAGCTCCATGGGCGAGACGCCAAGCTCCTTGTGCACCATGCGCCGGATCTGGCGCGAACTCCATCCGAAGTGCGCGGCGATCTTCTCGGGGCCGGCACCATCGTCCAGCATTCCCTCGTCGATACGGTGGGCAATCAGGGTGGCGATGCGGTGCGCGTCGTCCACCGGTGCGTTGCCGGGCGCCAGCTCCGGCCGACAGCGGAGGCACGGACGGAAAGATGCCTTCTCCGCCGTTTCAGCGCTGTTGAAGAAGCGGCAGTTCGCCAGCTTCGGCGTTCTCGCCGAACAGACGGGGCGGCAGTAAATGCCAGTCGACGTTACACCGACGTAGAATACCCCGTCAAAGCGCGCGTCGCGTGCTGCATACGCGTTGTACAGCGCCGCGGTATCAACGATAGTATCCGTGGTAGCATGCAGAGTCATGGCTACAATCTAGGCTGCCAGGTGCTTGGGACTAGCCACTTTCGGCCATGAAAATACAGCGGGCTGACATGTCCGAATATGGCGAGCCAATGGAATCAGGTGGCCGTATGGTTCGGTTAGAACGGATGGATTCACACGCAAGCCGAGGAAACAATCATGGCCAATCCTGTCAACCCCAATGAGCCTGAACGCCGTGGCAGCAAGACGCGGAGCGACACCGCCGCCCTGCAATTCACGGTCGTTGAATCATCGCTCGGGCTCGTGCTTGTTGCACGCACCGCGCGTGGCGTGTGCGCGGTGCTGATCGGTGACGATCGCGACGAGCTGCGGCGAAACCTGCGCGAGCGCTTTCCGGCGGAGACGATCAGCGACGGCGACGCGGAGATGAGCACGCTCGCTGGCAGGGTGATCGACTTAATCGAATCACCAGCGGGAGATTTGGACGTGCCGCTCGACGTGCGCGGCACGGAGTTTCAGCGATTGGTATGGCAGGCGCTGCGCGAGGTGCCCGCCGGATCGACGGCCAGTTATACCGACATTGCCGTTCGCATCGGGCTGCCGAAATCCGTCAGAGCCGTTGCGCAAGCGTGCGCCGCCAATCCGCTGGCGGTGATCGTTCCGTGCCATCGCATCGTCAAGCGCGACGGTCAACTGTCCGGCTACCGCTGGGGCATCGAACGCAAGCGGAAACTACTGGAGAAGGAACACGTGGCATGAATGGCGAGCGAGCGGGTGAGCGTAAGCATCCGTTGCGGCCGCTGCGACATGCCGAGTTCAGTGACCAGATGACAAACCATTTGGGCACTCAGTAACGTCTAATCCGGGTAAGCTGGTTCGCCGAGTTAATGTGTCCGCGCCAATCGTTCGCTTCCCTGGTCCACATAAATGCGTTCATCCGCTCGATCGCACCTGGATTTCGCGTCCTCCGCGGCTGCAGCGGTTGCCGCTGTAATCACGTTAGCTATCGCGTTTTGCTCCACAGCTCATGCCCAGACCGCGACAGTCTCCGCGCGCCCTGCGGCTCACGTCATGGCGCACGCGGCACGTGCGGCGGGTGCCGTCCACCTGGATGGAGTGCTCGACGAAGCCGCGTGGCAGAGCGCACCTGTGATCCGCGGTTTCATGCAGAGCTATCCCAAGGCCGGCGCGCCTCCGGTGGACTCCACTCAGGTCAGAGTGCTGTATGACGATAATGCGCTGTACGTCGGCGTCCGCATGTTCGATTCCGAACCTGGCAAGATTGCCGCACAGCTTGCCCGACGCGATGCTGTCGGCATCTACTCCGACTGGGTTCACCTCGTGATCGGCACGTATCACGACCATCGTACCGCGTTCCGCTTCTCGGTCAATCCACTCGGCGTCAAGAAGGACGTCCTTCAATACAACGACACCAACGAAGATCTCAACTGGGACGCTGTCTGGGATGTCGCGACAACGACCGATGCGCACGGCTGGACGGCGGAATACCGCATCCCGTTCTCACAGCTCCGCTTTCCAGCAACGGAGCCGGCCGGCGGACGCGTTTGGGATTTCCAGATCCAGCGCGACATCGCGCGGCGGCAGGAGCGCGACAGCTGGTCACCGTGGACGCAACAGAGTCCTGGCTATGTCTCGTCCTTCGGAACGCTCGACGGGCTAATCGGGATTCCAACGCCCGAGCGGCTGGAAATTGCGCCTTACACAAGCGCACGACTCACCAGAGCACCGGGAACGAGTGTCAATCCATTCTTCCGCTCCAACGACACGAGAATCGCGGCTGGCGCTGACATTCGCTATGGGCTGCCAAACGGACTCACGCTCACCGGAACCGTCAATCCCGATTTCGGCCAGGTCGAAGTCGATCCGGCAGTCGTCAACCTGAGCGCCTTCGAGACCTTCTTTCCGGAGAAACGGCCGTTCTTCCTGGAAGGGAAAGACATCTTCCAGTTCGGCAACGTTCGCAGGCACAACGATTTCGGCAGCGAGACATACTTCTATACCAGACGCGTTGGCCGGCAGCCGCAGCGCGGCATAAATGGCAGCAACATCACGTACGTGGATG
>JBPCNJ010000065.1:0-4760 GCA_051001375.1 Gemmatimonadaceae bacterium | reverse complement strand
ATAGAAGTACGTCGGATAGCGGCACTTGAGATACGCCGTTGCGTACGCTATCAAAGCGAAACTCCACGCATGCGATTCCGGGAAGCCATAGTTGGAGAACGTCAGCAAGTCCCTGCTGATCTGTTCGGCTATTTCCGGCGAGATACGCGGCTCGACATCGCAGTTCTCGACCATGCGTCGACTCAACTCTTCCAGAACTTCGAGCAGCCGCTCCTTCTTTCTGATGTTGCCCATGGTCCGGCGCAGCCGATCCGATTCCGCCGGCGTGAAGCCGCCCAGCCTGGACGATATCGCCATCGCCTGTTCCTGAAAGATCGGGATGCCGTAAGTGCGTTTGAGAATGGGCTCCAACAGTGGATGAGCATAGTGTACGCTCTCGTGCCCTCGGCGACGACGCGTGTACGGATGCACAAACTTTCCCTGAATTGGCCCCGGCCTGATGAGTGCCACCTGCACGGCGATGTCGTACAACACCTCCGGCCGAGTGTTCAGGATCGACGCGATCTGTGCCCGGCTCTCGATCTGAAACGTCCCGATAGCATCGCCGCGCGAAATCATCGCGAATGTCTCAGAATCCTGCGGCAGACCGTACAGCTCCAGACGCTTCCCTGTTCGCTGCTCGATTGCGTCGAACGCGTGTCGCACCTGCGCCAACGCTCCCAATCCCAGAAAGTCGAACTTGGGAACACCGATGGTATCCAGATCATCCTTGTCGAACTGGATGATGGTGCGCCCCATGTTGGTGTGCTCGATTGGGAGATAGTCACCCAGGGGCGCCGACGACAGCACGAAGCCGCCCACGTGCGTGGACCGCATCCGCGGAACACCGTCAAAGGCACGCATCGCCGTGAGAATCGCGCGCCCGCGCGCATTGGTCAGATCCAACCCGAATCTCTTCGCCAATGTATCCCGCACAACATCGGCACCTTCGGCTGGATCGTATCTGTGTAACCGCTTGGAGAGCTCCAGGCTCAGCTCCGGCGGATACCCCAGCGCACGCATGGCGTCGAGAACCGCGTTTGGTGCACGATACGTCTGCACCACGCACGTGATCGCGGAGTGCTCGCGCTGATAGCTACCATACACATAGTCGAGCACCTCCTCACGCCTGTCGTGCTCGATGTCCAGATCGATGTCGGGCGCCTCGGTGTATTCGTCCTTGCTGGCGGGGATGCGCGACTCGGACAGAAATCGCTCGAACAGAAGACCATTCTTCACCGGATCGACGGCTGTGACTCCAAGGCAATAGGCGACAGCGGAGTTGGCCGCGCTCCCACGGCCCTGACAGAGAATGTTCTTCTGCCGCGCAAAACGCACTGCATCCCACATCACCAGAAAGAAGCCAGCGAAGCCGAGCCGCCCGATGACGCCAATCTCGTGCTCGATCTGGGAACGCTGAGCATCGCTGAGATTACTTCCCCAACGTTCGCTCGCTCCTTCATAGACCCTGATACGCAGTAGATGATGAGCATCACCACCGAACTTGCCCGGAAAATCCGGCAATGGTGGACGCAACCAGCGCACCGAGAAGTCGCACTCACCCGCGATGCGCTCGCTCTGCTCCATTCCTTCTTCACGCCCGGCCCACATCTGCGCCATCTCATCCGGCGACTTGAGCCGCCACCCACCGTTGGGGTGCAGCAACCCACGAGCAGATGCGCCGTCCAGATCGGTTCCGGAACGCAACGATGTGAGGATCTCGTGCACCAGCCGGCTATCGTCGTCCAGATAACGCGGGTTGTTGGTGGCCAGCCACGCTACATCCGCACGCTCCGCCAGATTCACCAATGCGCCGGCCAGCGCGCTCTCGTCGCCGCTGCCTCGGTGTGAGTGCACCTCCACGGCGATACGTCCGCCGAACGCCTCTCGCCATTGATGCAGAGTGCGGCGAGCATCGTCGTGACGTCCCGCGCATGACAGAGCTGCGATTGTCCCCGATGCAGGCCCCGTGAGCAGGTGCAGTCCCTCGGCGCGCTCGGCAACGCATGACCACGACACTCCAGGCATGCCACGACCGCGTTGCCCCTGATGTACGGTATGGCGTACCGTATGGCACAGGGATGCCGCGGGCCAATCGCTCAACGCTCCGACCCTGGATCGTGTTATCAGTGAAGCCAGATTGCGGCATCCAACGCTATCACGCGCCAGCAGGGCCATTGGCTTGCCATCGACGCGTAGCTCCGCGCCGGCAATCAGCTTGATCCCTTGCTTACCAGCCTCGATAGCCGCCCGAGCAATCGCGCCAAGGTCGGCCGTGTCGGTGATGCCGATGGCACTGTATTCGAGCTCGGCGGCACGCTGCAGCAACGCTTCCGGTGCGACCGCACCATCCCCGAACGAGAACGCCGTATGTGCCCTCAGCTCCACGAAAGACATCGCGGTCCTAGTCCCACCAGCCATGTAGATACCATGCACTCGTCCTGGCGTCGCGGTACAGCCATACAAGGCCACCGTCCTGCATCACGCACCGGAAGTACTCGCGCGCATACGGCTCATCCCACCGCCCGCCAGAGACGCGGTCCGGACCCGCCGCGTCAACGACGGTATACGTGCTCTCACCATCCCGATACGAACGCGGTATCTCGTCACCGCGACGCCTTACCGTGGCCACCGATACGCGCTGTGGCTCGGGGAGTAGCTGCAGGGTGAGCGCGGTGTCGGACTGCTTGACAGGATGAACAGGATTGGCGGAACTGGTAGCATATTTCTGTGACCGCTCCATCACGTGCGCGGCCGATAGAGATGTCCACGACGTGCGTCTGTCCAACAGGGGATGCGCGGTGTTCTCAGGCTCGACCACGATCGCACCCTGATCGTCCATGAGCTGCGCCAGTGCCTCCTCAGCCGCGGCTTCCGTGTGAGCGCCGCGGTCGAAGATGTCGGTCTGCCTGGCACCTGTTCCAGATGTCGCATCGACACGCAGTGTGATTCCGGTGACAGCATCTGGCAGTGCGATGCGCTCCAACTCCAGGCGCACCATCCGCATCCACGCAGTCTGACTGGCGGTCGCACGCGCGGCGCGCATCGGGTGGTCGATCACGGTGCGATTCATCAGCGCGAATCTGAGCGTCACGGTGAGCGCACCGTCACCACGCGACTTGAGCGCCTCACACACGTTCCCAAACAGCGCGTTGATCACGAACACCAGCCGCTCAGCGCGCTTGATCGCATAATCAGTCCACTCCAGCGCCGCCTCTGGGAGCGAATGCGCGATCGGCCCGAAGATGATGCGCGGATCATCCGCGCGCGCTAGTCTCCAGAGCCTGGACCCTTCGGCGCCGAAGCGAACCTCCACCTCCTCACGCGTGAGCCGAGCGAGATCACGACACGACTCCACGCCCGTACCGGCGAGCAAGTTGGCGACCGCCGGCTCCGGACGCAGCACCGTAACGGGAAAGTGCGCCAGAAAGTCGCCGTCGTAACCATCGCGTACATACGTCACCGACTGCTGCGCGTACCGCGCGGCCACCTCCGCGACAACAGGTGTGGCGGCAACACCACAGCGTACGGTACTCGTGAGCGCATTGTGCGAGGTGAACGCATTCCTGATCCGCTCAGTGGTCTCGCGCACCGGCAACCCACGCACATCGGCCCACACGATGTCGCCGTGCGCGGCAATACGTGGCACGATGGTGAGGAGCGGCGCGTGCAGCGTGGCCGGCGGCTCGGTGGACCACACGGGATTGTGCAGGCAGAGGAATGGCATTGCGTTTATCCGGGAATGGTCATACTGTTATGACCATAGTCACTAAGAGGAGACCATGCCGGCACGAAAGAAAGCCAAGCCCAGCACCAAGCCTGTCAGCAACGCCGGTAAGGCCAACAAGGCCAACAAGGCCAAGGCCAACAAGATCAGCAGCCACGCACGTGTCGCGGAAGCTGCGGCACAGCCGTACAACGCAGGGATTCGCGAGACGCGGATCTCCGCGAGTGAATTCAAGGCACGCTGCCTCGAGCTCATGGACACGGTGCGCGACAGGCATGAGACAATCATCATCACCAAGCACGGGACACCGGTCGCGAAGCTGGTTCCGTTTGAGGATGAGCTTCCAAATGCGGTGGGTTACATGTGCGGTAGCGTGCTCTGGTATGGAGATCTGATATCTCCCATAGATGTGGAATGGGATGCCAATAAGTGACCCGATGAACCTTCCGTTTTTGCTCGACACTCACATCTGGGTGTGGGCGTGGGAGCGGAACGAGCATGAGATGTCGCCCAGAGCACTGGAGATCGTAGGCATCGCAAGCCAGCGCGGCCTCTTGCTTGTTTCTGCCATATCGATGTGGGAAATAGCGATGCTGGTTGAGAAGCGCCGGATAACTCTCTCCAAAGAGCCGTACAGGTGGATCGAAGAGGCCATAACAGCTCCGGGTGTGCAGGTGATCGGACTGACACCAGAAATTGCTGTTGGAAGTACTCGTCTCCCTGGAAAGCCGCACGGTGATCCAGCCGATCGCATCCTCATGGCTACCGCACGTGCTGTAGGTGCACGACTCGTAACCAGCGACAGGCAAATCCTGGCCTATGCCGAGCGCGAACGCGCACTGAGTGTAATCGACGCGAGACGCTAAGGGCTCAGCTATCACCGCCTGACTCCGCGGCGATCCGGCAGCTCCAGTGCGAGTGCCATCCTCAGCTCGTCGCGCAGTACCGGGATCACCAGTCGCGCGTGCCGATTCCATCCCAGTGACATGACGCGCACGTCCAGCGTGGCTGCATCAACCGCGGCGGGATCGCCGAACGGGTCGCGGCGCCAGAT
>JBPCNJ010000064.1:0-5266 GCA_051001375.1 Gemmatimonadaceae bacterium | reverse complement strand
TCGCCGCGAGCTTCCAGACGTGCGAGCAGCAGATAGAAGTACAGCATCCCGCGCTGCGGACCGAGTGCATTCAGCACGCTCTGCGTATCAAATGGTGCCGATCCGGCAACGAGTGCGATGTTGCTCGCCACGCTCGTATCGTTCGCTGGGAATACATCCAATCGCCCCAAGCCACGCAGCAGAATGACCGCGGCCGTCCACGGGCCGATGCCCTTAATCTGCCGGAGGATTCCCGCTGCGTCCTGACTCGTGCACCCTTCCAGTGTCGTGGCGTCAAGCGTGCCGGATCCGATCGCCTCGATAACGCGCCTCAGCGTCGCAAGTTTGCTCGCGCTCAGACCAGTCGCTCGCAGCAGGTCGTCGTCAGCATCACGTACGGTTTCCATCGCTGGAAAGACGTACAGCCGCGCACCATCAGTCGTAACCGGTTGCCCGAGTGTAACGATCAATCGGTGCATTATCGCGCTCGCCGCGCGCAGGCTCACCTGCTGGAACACGATTGCGTTAGCGCACGCCTCCCAGAGCGTGGGATAACGGGGCGGCTTTACACCGCGCATGCGTTTCACTAGGGGAGCCAACCACGGGATGTGGGCAGCCGATCTATCGAAGTCCGTGAGATCGCGATCGGCTCCGAGCATCGACCCGACAGTGTCGAGAACACCAGCAGCTGAAATCATACCGCCGCTCGTGTCGCCCTCGATTGTGATGGAGAGCGAGTCCTCGTGACGGATCTGCGTGGCGCGCACAATCACGGGTTTGGGAGAACCGGAGAGCGCGCGCACGTATTGCCCTTCCGGCGTGAGTAGATCGACGACGTTTGTCGAGAGCCGCCGGAGCACGCTCACCGTAAGATCGAGTCTGTACGGCAGCACGACGCGGATGTCGTGCACCTGCCTCAATGTCGCGCCCGCGAGAAGTCTGCGAGCGAGCCCGCGAGTGGCGCACGTGAACAGCGTATGCTATCTCTCACCCTAGCGCCCATCGGCACCGCGCGCTGGCGGCGGCCGGCGTCATGAACTTGCCTCGAACTGATATGACCCCCGCGTCAGTCGCATTATGCATGCCCTCGCCACCATCCAGCGGTCCTGGCCCGAGTGGGACATGGTGTCGCGATTCGCGCTGGCCTGGCGTCAGACGTTCGACAGGCAGATACTTCCTGATGTCTCCTGATGTTTCAAGCTGACGTGTTACCCGTGGCCGCAGGGTTCAGCTGGACGTGGAATTGGGACTGGGCCACGGCACCAGTAGTTGCCGTCATCTAGCTGGCCTACCTTATAATGTGGGCTGGCGTCGGCGGTACCAGACGCGTGCATCTCCCATGCGCCTAGTTGCGGTCAGCGCGGGTGTCGTCGCGATCGCTCTGACCGACATGTCGCCGATCGGTGTCAACGACGAGAAGTTTCTCTCGATGCACATGGTCGGACATGACGTGTATATCTGGATCGTTGCTCCGCTCATGGTGTGGGGCCTGGTGCCACTGTTCGGCGCGGCGGGTCACCTCCCGAAGGCAATGCGCCAGTTGCTCACATTCCTCACACATCCGGTGGTGGCATGGGTGGCCTCGACGACGCTCTTGTGGGTCTGGCACCTCCCGGCCAATTACGATCGCACACTCTCAAACAGCGCCATCCACGGGCTTGAGCACGCCTGCTTCATCACCGGCTACGTGATCTACTGGTGGCCACTGATCGCCGCGCCAGGAGCAGTCGGCGGATTGCACATGAACGCCGCGAGAGCGGGATATCTCCTCGCCGGTGCGATGCAGTCGGCGGTCCTGGGCGCGTTGATAATGTTTCATGGCAGCGTCATTTATCCGCATTACATGGATCTCCGAGGCCTTGCAGGATCGTCATCGCTCGCCGACCAGGGGCTGGCTGGCGCAATCATGTTGTTCCCCGGAGCCGCTGTATTCGTGCTCGCGGCAGCGTTCCTCATCACGCCGGGCAGTACGATATCGGCCAACACGCTGTCGGTCAACACCGCGTCGACGTAAGGGGCGCGGCGGAGGGTGACCGCATGATGTCGAACGTGAGGGCACTAGTATCTTGACGGAGTGGTCGGTCAATCAGTACTACCACCAAAGGTTCACGGCACCCCTTGTGCACACTCCCCTCGTCGAAGATGCCTCGGTCCATCCGTGGGAGTAATTCTGTATGTCGTTCCTGAACGTGACATGACTGTCCACGTTGACATGATGACTCGGCTCGCCGAGACCCGCAAAGCGCCTCTGGTGAGCCCCACAATCTTCACGATCGGCCATTCGACGCGAACAATGGTGGAGTTCGTCGCGCTGCTGAAGCAGGTCAACATCGAGCTACTCGTGGATGTGCGCTCGATCCCGCGCTCACGAACTACACCACAGTTCAACCGGGACGTAATGCCGGAATCACTCGGCCTCGAAGGAATCGGCTATCAGCATCTGCCCTCGCTGGGCGGGCGACGCCATCATCCCAAAGGTGCGCCACCCTCGAACAATACGTTCTGGCGCGTGCTGGCCTTCCGTAACTATGCGGATTATTCGGAGACGGACGCGTTTCGCGCCGGACTCGACGAGCTACTCGCGCTTGGCCGCGAACATCGGTGCGCGATCATGTGCGCCGAAGCCGTGTGGTGGCGCTGTCACCGCCGCATCATCACCGATTACCTGCTGATCCGCGGAGTTCCGGTTGAGCACATCATGGGACTGGGTAACGTGGTGCCTGCGACCGTCACGCCAGGCTCGCTCGTGATGCTGGACGCGACGCTGTCCTATCCGGCGCCAGACTTAGGAGCGGATGCGCAACTGCGATTGACGGTTGAGTAGTTGCTTGTGGATCGCTCTTGCAACGGCGCACGCGAGCACTTGTCAGCCGACTCCCCGGATCGCGCGCTCGAGTGGCGGCGCATCTTCGCAGAAGCATGGGGCACGTTCCTGTTGGTCCTCGTTGCTTCCGGTGGCGTAGTCGTCGCTGCAAAAAGCGGTGGCGCCGTGACGCCAGGCATGGTGGCAGTTGCGCCCGGGCTCATGGTGATGGCGATTTTCTACTCCATGGGCGTAGTGAGCGGGGCTCACCTGAATCCCGCAGTCACCCTGGCGTTCGCGGCTCGGCGCAACTTCCCGTGGAAGCGAGTGCCGGGCTACATTTTTGGACAAGTCGTCGGCGGTGTCCTGGCGGTGCTCTTCCTCCGGGCCATGTTCGGTACGATCGGCGCACTCGGCGCGACGGTACCAGGAAGCGGCGTAAGCACTGGAAAAGCGCTGGCGCTGGAAGTATTACTGACGGTCGGATTGGTGAACACGATCCTCGGCACGGCTTCGGGAGCACGCAACATCGGCACCAACGCGGCCATCGCGGTGGGTGGATATATCGCCCTGACGGGGCTTTGGTCAGCGCCGATCACCGGCGCCTCGATGAACCCCGTGAGATCGTTTGCGCCGGATTTAGTGCGCGGCAATTTCGACACGACGTGGATCTACGTGGTCGGGCCATGCGCAGGCGCGTTGATCGGAGTCGCTCTCGAGTGGATTCTCAAGGGCAAGCCAACCGCCGCCGGCGCGCTTGCCGCACAAGGTAACCGGGGCACCGATGATTCTACCGGTGCGCATTAGCAGGGTTCATCTTCAAAGCGGCTTCGCCCTACTCCACGTCACGAGCCCTTACGACAGCGCAGCCGTTCAACGCATTAGTCGCGCTCGCATCTCTGGGGTATGTGCTCGATCCCGCTAAGTGGCAATCTTTATGCGGCGTCTAACCGTGTGGGAGTAGGATGCGCTGCTGATGGGTGCAAATTCCGGTGGTGGCGAGCCGGTTCCGATCGACCACGGAATAACAACACCAATAAAGAAGGCAGGAAATGGCAACATGACAAGCACAGCAACAATGGATGCAAACACAGTCATCAAGGACTGGCCGGAGGACGCGCACCGTCACAGCAGCCCTGATTACCAAGTACGGACCAGCTGATGAGGTCACACCCACTCTGGTCACGTGGCACAATCGGGGTCCGTGGAAGAAGATCGTCACTTCCAAAGTGGCGACACCGCACAACTTTCCGTTTCCACACGGCTACATCGTCGAAAACTTCACCGAGTACAAGGTGCCGATCGACGCGTTCTCCAAGCTGGCTCGCTTTGACGGCAGCGTCACGGTAAGTCGCACGCGCGGGCTCCTTTCCGCCAGGTGTCACGACGAAGAGGCGAATCATCTCGCCGTCAACCTCGCGCACGACATCATCACGGGGAAGACGGACGTCGAGCACGCACGCCAGACGTACGTGGACACGATGCTTGCGTTCCGTGAGAAGAAACCGACGCCGTACATGACCGATCTGCAGTTCAAACCGCAGCCGAACGCCGGCGATCCGGACACGCCGCTGGTTACGACTGACCAATTGGCGAAGGCAGCCAAGGAACACAAGACGACGTTTCCCGTCGGCTAGCGACACGAGATGAACGCAAAAGTTTCCGGCGCCAACGGAAGCGCAGCGGAGACATGGCCCGCGCTTCCGCTCGATGCATGGCGCGACACCTGCGACACCCTGCACATGTGGACGCAGGTCGTCGGGAAGGTGAAGCTCGAGCTGTGTCCGTTCATCAACGAGTGGTGGGAGGTGCCGCTGCAGCTCACCGCACGCGGCCTGACCACCTCGACCATTCCGTTCGCCGGTGGCGTTTTTGTGATCGACTTCGACTTTGTCGAACACAACCTGTATATCCGCACCAATGACGGCGCGCTCAAAGCCCTGCCGCTGATGCCGCGTTCGGTGGCCGAGTTCTACGCCGAGTTCATGACGGCGCTCGGCACGCTGGGTATCAAGCCGAATCTCAACACGAAACCACAGCAGTTCCAGCATCCGATCCCCTTCGAGCAGGACCACGAGCATGCCGCGTACGACCCGGCCTACGTCGATCGGTGGTGGCGCATTCTCACGCGGGTCGGTGTCGTGATGGAGAAATATCGCGCTGGCTTTTCGGGCAAGAGCAGCCCGGTGCAGTTCTACTGGGGTGATTTCGACCTGAGCCAGACGCGCTTCTCCGGCAAGCCATCCGAGCCGCCCAAGGGAACGAACCGCAGGGGACGCTACACCGAGGACGAGGAGAACATTACGGCAGGCTTCTGGCCCGGCGGTCCGAAATATCCGAAGCCCGCCTTCTACTCCTATACCTACCCCGCACCGCCCGGCTACAAGACGGACACCGTCCGCCCAGACTCCGCACGCTTCGACCCCAAACTCGGCGAGTTCGTGCTGGATTACGACGACGTGCGACGCTCCGCCGATCCAGAGG
>JBPCNJ010000063.1:0-14367 GCA_051001375.1 Gemmatimonadaceae bacterium | reverse complement strand
TTCCGCTCCTGGGCGCGGTGCGCGCGCTGCACGCAGCGGGTTTTCGCGTGCAACTGGTGCGATGCTGACCCGAGGGCCCCGTGCCAGGCACCGGCACGGCGCTTGTGCCCGGACGTGTCGTCAGACTTGGGGTGCCACAATGACCGAGGCCAACCGCGATCCCGCAGTCGCCGCTCAGCGCATCTCCATCGCCGAGTCGGCCGCTGCGCGGTATGGCTATCCCGCGCGGGCTCTCAGCTTCCTCGGCGTCACAGGTACCAACGGCAAGACGACGACGGTCAACATTCTACGCGGTGTCATCGACACGGCAGACAAGCCGGGTGCGTCGATCGGCACGCTCGGTGTTCTGGTGGGGCGGAGAGGGGATGTTCTGCCTGGCGGACTGGGGCTAACGACGCCCGGACCGGACGAGCTGCATCGAATTCTGCGCGAGCTCGTTGATCTCGGTGTTAAAACGGTCGCAATGGAGGTCTCATCCCACGCGCTGGATCAACACCGAGTGCACGGCCTCAGCTTCGACGCGGGGGTGTTCACCAATCTCACGCGTGACCATCTGGACTACCACGGATCGATGGAGCAGTACTTCGCCGCGAAGGCGCTGCTCGTCGAGTATCTCGCGCCGGACGGCACGGCGGTGATCAACGCGGAGCAACACGAGTGGCGCCGTCTTCCGAATGCGCCTCGCGTGCTCACGTTCGGAATGGCCGCGGGCGATGTATGCGCGTCGAACATTGCGTTTGATCCCACAGGTAGCAGTTGGTCACTCAGCTTCGCCGGAGAGAGCGCGCCCGTGCGTCTCCCGCTACTTGGCGACTTCAACGTCGCGAACGCGCTTGCCGCAGGGGCCGCGGCTCTTGCGACCGGGCATTCACTCCAAGGCGTGGCCGCCGCGCTCTGCGCACTTCCACAAGTTCCCGGCCGCCTTGAGGTGATCTCGACTGCGCCTCGGGTACTGCGCGATTACGCGCACACGCCGGACGCGCTCGCGCGCTCGTTGGGGGCGCTGCGTCCATTCGTGGACGGCCGCCTCATACTCGTCTTCGGCGCTGGCGGTGACCGGGACGCTGGAAAGCGCCCGCTAATGGGAAGCGTTGCCGAGTCCGGCGCAGACCTGGTTATTGTCACCAGCGACAATCCGCGCACTGAGAACCCCGATCGAATTATTGATGATATCGAGCGCGGAATGACGGCCGCGCATGACCGGATCTGCGATCGCCGTGCCGCGATTGCGCACGCAATTAAGATGGCGGAGCACGATGATGTCGTTCTGCTTGCCGGGAAAGGTCACGAGACGTACCAGGTAATTGGCACGGAGAAGCATGCATTCGATGAGCAAGAAGTTGTGAGCGACATACTGGGTGGGGGTGCACCGCGTTGACGGCCACTCTCTGGACGCTCGACCGGATTGCCGACGCGCTTGGCGGTCACTGCATCACGCCTCCACCACGCGGAGCGAACGCGATTGAGCGGATCACGACCGATACGCGCTCGATCGCGCCGGGCGACTGCTTCGTGGCACTCGCCGGCGAGCGATTCGACGCCCATGACTTTCTGGACCAGGCGGTCGCGGCGGGCGCCGCGGCGCTCGTCGTCCAGCGCGCGCCGCGACTGGGCGCGCTCAATGTTCCTGTTTATGTCGTTGACGACACGCTGGTCGCTCTGGGCGAACTTGCCAGGTATCGGAGACTCGCATGGGGCAAACCAGTTATCGCGATCGCCGGCAGCAACGGAAAGACGAGTACGAAAGAGTTACTCAGCGCCGCTCTGGGAGCCTGTTACACCGTGCATGCCACTCGCGGGAACCTGAACAACCGCGTGGGAGTGCCACTCACGCTTCTGGCGATCCCCGATCGGGCGGATGTTGCAGTCGTCGAGCTAGGGACCAGCCTGCCTGGTGAGATCGCGCTCCTCCGCGAAATTGCGCGACCAGACGTCGCCGTCGTCACCTCTATAGCGGAAGAACATCTCGAAGGGTTGCGCGACCTTGCCGGAGTGCTCGCCGAAGAGTCAGCCGTGTTTGACGGAGTCGCGGTCGCGATCATCCCATCAGCACACCCGGAGCTGTTGGAAGCGGCTTCGCAGTGCCGAACTGTCGTTATTGCAGGGTTGGAAAACGGCGATGTGCACGCTGAGTCGTGGAGCATCGACGCGGATGGCTCCGGGACAGCGACTGTCGATGGAGTCGCGGTTCACTCGCCCTTGCGCGGGCTACACAACTTGCGCAATCTCATGCTCGCGTTGGCGGCTAGCCGCGAACTAGGTGTGGGCACAGCGGACGCGGCGCGCGGCATCGCGCAACTCACACCTCCTCCAATGCGCGCAAGCTGGGCGAGGATGGGGCGAGCACTCGTCATCAACGACGCGTACAACTCCAATCCTGGCTCGGCCCTCGCCGCGCTCGACATGCTGGGTTCGGCGCCCGGCCATCAACGCGTCGCAGTGCTCGGCACGATGCGTGAGCTTGGCGCCGATTCTGACCGGTGCCACGACGACGTTGCCCGTGCGGCTCTGGCGTCCTCGGCGGATCTCATCGCCGGGATCGGGGACTTCGCGGATTCACTCGTGCGAATTGCGCCGACCGATCCGCGTGTGATTGTGGCACCCGACATCGACGAGCTGTGGCCCGCTCTCGCGCCGCGGCTTGTAGGGGAGCCGACAATCCTTTTAAAAGCGTCTCGTGGCGTTAAGCTCGAACGTATTCTCCCCCTAATCTCGAGTTGGGCCGCCCAAGCGTGCTGACATATCTGCTGGTCCCTTTCGCACCATCGCTCGGTTTTCTCCGAGTGTTTCAGTACATCAGTTTCCGCGCAGCGGGAGCGGCCGTGACGGCGTTGCTGCTGTCGTTCATAGTTGGCCCGGTGATCATCAGACATCTCCGGCTCAATAGAATGAACCAGGTAGTGCGCGCGGGAACTCCGGACTCGCACGCGGGCAAGGGAAAGACGCCCACGATGGGCGGTCTCATCATCCTGGCCGCCACGCTCGTCCCGACATTGCTGTGGGCGCGACTGGACAATCGGTACGTGTGGGTCGGCATTTTTGTAATGCTCTGGATGGGTGTTATTGGCTTTCTGGACGACTATCTCAAGCTGCGGCAGAAGGCGCGCGGTGAAGAGAATCGCGGTCTCATAGAGAGCTACAAACTGGTTGGTCAGGTCACGCTTGGATTCGCGCTAGGGCTGTACATGTGGCACTACCCGCTCTCGGCGCTGGCAGGCGCGTCTACCACCTTACCGTTTTACAAGTACGTTCTGATCACGCCCATAGCGCCGGCTTTCGCGTGGGCGTACGTTCTGTTCGTCACGTTTGTCACGACGGGAACGAGCAACGCTGTGAACGTGACCGATGGCCTTGACGGATTGGCGGCCGGGCTTGTCGCGATCGCGACGGTCACATTGGCGCTGTTCGCGTACGTGATCGGCAATGTGAATGCGAGTCGCTATCTTGGACTGTTCTTCATGAACGGCGCGGGCGAGCTTACCGTCTTCTGCGCATCGATAATGGGCGCGTGTGTTGGTTTTCTCTGGTTCAACACGTACCCCGCGCAAGTGTTCATGGGCGACACCGGCTCGCTCGCGCTAGGCGGCGCTGTCGGAGCGATCGCGGTGATGTTGAAGTCGGAGTTTCTCCTCCTGTTCATCGGCGGCTTGTTTGTGGCCGAGATGGTGTCTGTGATTCTACAGCGGTATGTATTCAAGTTTCGCCGGCGGCGACACGGCTCGGAATACGCGATGGCGCACAGGGTGTTTCTGCGCGCTCCGCTGCATCATCATTTTGAGATGAAAGGATGGTCGGAATCCCAGGTCGTGGTCCGTTTCTGGATCATCGGAATTCTGTGTGCCTTTTTAGGGCTTAGTACGCTCAAATTGCGCTGACCATGAAGCACACCCTGCCACCGCGCGACGCGGGCGAGATCGCCGTTCTGGGGCTTGGCAAGAGCGGAGCTTCGGCCGCCGCGCTGCTGTGCTCGCGCGGCTACTCGGTGTACGTGTCGGACCGCGGCGATACTGAGCTCTTGCACGAGCGCGCGCTCGCACTCCAAAGCGACGGTGTCTCCGTGCAGCTCGGCGGTCACGACCTTGTACGCATCGCCGCCGCATCGCTGGTGGTCGCCAGCCCGGGGATACCGCCCACGGCGTCTGCTGTGGCAGCGGCCACGAGCGCACGCGTGGAAGTGGTCAGCGAGATCGAGCTCGCGTTGCGAGCGGTGCCCGAGCTTCGCTACGTCGCGATCACGGGCACCAACGGTAAGACCACCACCACCGCGCTCATCGGACACCTGCTGCGCGCCCTCGGCGCTAACGCTCCCGACGCCGGCAACATCGGTACGCCGCTGAGCGAGGTGCTGCTGGCCAGCGAGCTGCCCGATTGGATTGCGTTGGAGTTATCCTCGTTTCAACTGCACGACACGCCGAGCGTCGCTCCCACAATCGGTGTGCTCACAAACCTGAGCGCCGATCATCTGGACCGCTACTCGACTGTCGAGGAGTACTTCGCCGACAAGGCGCTGCTGTTCCGAAATGCGGCACCGGAGTCCCGATGGGTGCTCAATGCGGACGACCCGCGCGTGCTGCACATGGCGCGCGGCGTCGCGGGAATACATCTGCAGTTCAGCACGTCAACGCGAGCGGATGCGTGGTACGACCGCGACGCCAACGTTCTGTGTGTGATGGGCGAGGAGATACTGTCGCGCTCCGATCTCGCGCTGCTGGGCGATCACAACGTGGCCAACGCGCTCGCCGCAACGCTTGCTGTAATGTGCGCGGAGCCGGAATATCGCACAGCCGACGCGCGGTCCCGGATCGTCTCTGCGCTCAGCTCGTTTCACGCGATGCCGCACAGGCTGGAGCTTGTGGGCGAGTGGAACGGGGTCCAGTGGATCAACGACTCCAAAGCGACCAACGTCGATTCGACCAGCGTTGCCGTCGCGGGCATGACAAGGCCGACGATCTTGCTTCTGGGCGGACGGCACAAGGGCGAGCCATACACGCGTCTCGCGGATCCCGTTCGCCGTCACGTGAAGCACGTTCTGGCCTACGGCGAGGCCGGCGACACCGTCGAGCGCGACCTGGCGGGTGTGGTAGCGTTGGAGCGGGTGCCGGGCTCCTTCGGTGACGTGATTGCACGCGCGCGCGCGCTGGCGGAGCGCGGCGATGCCATATTGCTGTCTCCGGCATGCTCCAGCTATGACATGTTCAACAACTATATAGAGCGCGGTGATCGGTTTAGAGCGCTGGCGTCAGGCGGATGACGGAGGCCGTAGCGAACGTCCGGTACCGTTGGCGCATGGGAACCGAGGCGCGTGCACTCACGCTACTCACTTTCGGGTTGCTCGCGTTTGGGCTGGTGACGGTTTACAGCGCGAGCGCGATCACGGCGCTGCAGGACGGGCACAGTGGCGCGTACTTCGTGCTACGTCAGGGCGTTGGCATGCTCGCCGGGCTCGTTCCGTTTGCGATCGCCGCCAAACTCGACGCGGAGCGCTGGTACACATGGGCGTGGCCCATCATGATTGCCTCGCTCGTGACGCTCGCGTTCGTCGTGCTGCCGTTCACGATCCACTTCGCGCCCAGGATCCACGGCGCGCGCCGATATCTGTTTGGCGCGAGTGTGCAGCCATCCGAGATCGCCAAGCTCGCCGTGGTGGTATGGACTTCCATGCTGGTGGTGAAGAAAGGCGACGCGATGCGCCGGCTCAGCAAGGGACTGTTCCCGTTCCTCGTCGTTGTAGGCGCGCTCGATATTCTGGTCTATGTGGAGCCGGACCTGTCATCGGCGATGTTCTATACGCTGGTGATGGGCATAATCCTGTTCTCGGCCGGCGTGCGAGTGGGTCACTTCGTCGCGATGGGAGTCATCGGCATTCCGTTGCTGTACGCCAAGGCGCAAAAGCTTCAGTACGTCATGCTGCGCATGTCCGCGTTCTTCGATCCCGGCACCGCTCTGGCCCATGTGGACTATCAGGCCAAGCAGTCGCTCATCGCGGTCGGCTCGGGTGGGGCATGGGGGGTGGGGTTCGGTCAGGGGCGGCAGCAATACGGCTTTCTGCCCTTTGCTTACGACGACTTCATCGGCGGGAACATCGGTGAGGAGTGGGGCTTCCTGGGCCTTACGGTCATCGTGCTGGCCTTCGCGGCGTACGCCGCACTCGGTTTCAGGATCGCCCGGAAGGCGCGGTCACGCTTTCAGCAGCTTTTGGCAATCGGCATCGTGAGCACGATGGTGATCACCGCGTTCGTGCACATCGGTGTCGCCATCAATCTGCTGCCGAACACCGGGCTGACGCTGCCGTTCATCTCGTATGGGCGTTCGAACCTCATTCTATCGCTGCTGATGACGGGGATCCTCGTCAACATCGGCAGTGAGCGTGAGCGGGTCACGGGCTCAGGAGCGACGAATCCGATGGTGATCGATCCGGCGTGAACGTTCCCTGGTGAACGTTCTCTTCGCCGGCGGGGGCACGGGGGGACACCTGTATCCGGCTCTTGCGATAGCTCGGGCCATGGTGGCATCCGATCCGCGTGTGCAGCCTTTCTTCATCGGGGCGAAGCGCGGGATTGAACGGGAAGTGCTGCCAACGACCGAGTTCCCGTTCGAGCTGTTCGAGCTGCATCCGCTGTATCGCTCGCGTCCATGGCTCAACTGGCGAACGATGGCGGGCGGCGCGACGGCCTGGCGCCGGATCGCGGACATCGCGGGCGAGAAGGACGCGTGCGCTCTGGTCGCAACCGGAGGGTACGCTGCCGGCGTCGCTCTGGGCTTCGCCGCCTCGCGCGGAATCCCGATCGTAATCCAGGAACAGAACAGCTTTCCCGGCCTCACCGTGCGCCTGTTCGCCCCGCGCGCGACGCAGATCCACCTCGGCTTCCCCGAGGCAGCGGGCCGGCTAAAGAAGGGATCGAACACAGAATTCTTTGTGTCCGGCAACCCGATAGCCCCGCCACCCGCGCCCGCCGATCGACCGACCCGCGCCACCGCCGCCATGAAATGGGGCTTCGACGAGAGCGACGCTCCGGTCGTCCTCGTGTTTGGGGGGAGCCAGGGCGCTGAGGGTATAAATCGTACGGTATCAGATTGGCTCTGGTCCGGCGCGCTCGAGAAGCTTGGCGCTCGCATGATCTGGGCAACGGGGCCATCCAATTTCGATCTCTACGCTGGGCATGAGAGCGCCAGCGTGCGAGTGCGGCCATACATTTCGCCCATGCAGGAGGCGTATGCTGCCGCGGATCTCGCTGTGTCGCGGGCCGGTGCGATGACCACTGCGGAGCTGGCTGCCTGGGGGTTACCGGCGCTTTTGGTTCCACTTCCAACCGCGGCCGCTGACCACCAGACTGCCAATGCACGCGCGATAGCGGCGAGCGGTGCCGCCGTTCTGCTGGCGCAGAAGAGGTTTGACGCGGCTGCACTGGATCACGAGCTGACCGGCCTGTTGGGTGCCCCCGGAAGGCTCACTGAGATGTCTCGCGCAGCGGTAAGCCGAGCACGACCTGCGGCCGCGCATAACATTGCTGCTCACATACTTAGGATGCGGTGCTTCAAGTGAACTCTGATACCCTGATGGACGCGCGCGACGAGCGGCCGGTGCACTTTGTGGGCATTGCCGGTGCAGGCATGAGCGCACTGGCGGAGCTGTTCGTCAAGCGTGGGCTGAAGGTCACTGGATGTGACAACAATCCGGGAGTTGCCGCGTCTGATCTGGAGCATCTTGGCGTGGCTGTATTCACAGGTCACGACCTGGCTCACATAGCCGGCGCGCGTGCTGTCGTATTCACGTCAGCGATGCCGCGGGATCACGTGGAGCTTACGGCAGCGCGGGCGGGTGGTATTCCGGTCGTTCGCCGCGCGGAGGCGTTGGGCGCCGCGGTTTCGGGTGGCGAGGTCGTCGGGATTGCCGGAACTCACGGCAAGACGACTACGACGGTCATGACGACCGAGGCGCTGCGCGGCGCCGGCCTGGAGGTTACTGGGATCGCGGGCGGGAGGGTGGGGAAGTGGGGTGGGAATCTCAGCTTCGGTTCGGAAAAGATCTTTGTCGTCGAAGCCGACGAATACGATCGTTCGTTCCTGGCGCTTCATCCAGCGGTCGCGGTGGTTACCAACGTCGAAGCGGATCACCTCGACATCTATCACGATCTGGACGATATCCGCGGCGCGTTCGCGACGTATGTGAGTGGTGCGCGGTTCGTGGTACTCTGCGCCGATGACGTGGGCGCCAACACTCTCCCTGTACCAAATTCGGCCGAGGTGATCAGGTATGGCATTACCTCGTCCGACGCTCGACTTGTGGCCAGAGACGTGGTAGTGGCAGGGCGGGGAGTGGGATTCACTGTCGTGTACGACGGAGCGCCGGTGGGCGATTTTCGCCTCGGGGTTCCGGGGCTGCACAACGTTCGGAACGCGCTCGCGGCGATCGCTTCCGGCATCGCGTTGGGCGTCGCTGTCCCGATGTTGGCTGCGGGGCTTGAGAGCTTCGGCGGGGTCGAGCGTCGATTTCAGCATGTTGCGGACTCGCGCGGGGTTACCATTATCGACGACTACGCACATCACCCGACGGAGATCGCCGCGACCCTGGATGCGGCGCGCTCCGCGTACCCCGGCAGGCGCCTCGTCGCTGCGTTTCAGCCGCACCTGTACACTCGAACGCGCGACTTTGCGACAGACTTCGGGCGCGTGCTTGCGCGCGCGGACGTTGTCATGCTCGCCGATCTGTATCCAGCGCGCGAGCAGCCGATAGAGGGCGTGTCCGCGGCGCTGGTTGGCGAGGCGGTGGTAGCGTCGGGCGGCCGCGTAGCATGGCAGGGAAAGCGGGAGGCTCTGGCGGAGGCACTTGTGGAGCGAGTTCAGGACGGCGACGTCGTGATCACCATCGGAGCTGGCGACATCACGAAAACTGCTACGGAGCTCCGGGATCTGATCGCTGGATGAAGTTTCCCGCTCGATTGAAAAAGCGGGGCTACCGCTACGTTGCCGCTCTCATCGCCGTTGCACTGACCCTGACCGCGCCGCGCTGGTCGCGCGCGATGTTGCATCATCTCGCGTATTTTCACATTCGCAAGATCGAAATCCGCGGCGTGCGCTACCTGCAGCCTGGGGACGTTGTCGCGCGGCTCAGGGTAGATACGTTACGCTCGATCGTGGATGACGTCGCTCCTCTGGAGCAACGATTGCGCACGCATCCGCAGGTCGCGGAGGTGCACATCGCGCGACGCTTTCCGGGGACACTGGTCGTAACGATCCGGGAAAATCTTCCCGTAGCGCTCGTACCCTCGGGCGACGGCTTGCAACCGTACGACTCTGCCGGAACCGCGCTCCCGATTGACCCCACCCGAACCGCGCTTGATCTGCCTGTGGTCACGTCGCCGGACCGAGGCGCGCTCGCCCTGCTTGGGGCGCTCAGGGCACAGTATCCAGCGATCTACACGCGGGTGAGCGAGGTCGCGCCCGTTGGGCACGACTTTGTGTTCACGCTCACGCCCGCGCTGCACGTGAGGGCAACGGCGGGGGTAGCCGCTGACCGCTTCGAGGATATCTTTCCCGTTGAATCCGACCTGGCCCGTCGTAACGAGCGGGTTACAGAGCTGGACATCCGTTATCGCGATCAAGTGGTCGCAAGGCTGCAATGAACCTTGAACGCGTGGTAGCTGGGCTTGACATCGGGTCGGCAAAAACCACGGTAATAATTGCGGAAGCGATCGGGGACCGTCATCCCACCATCCGAATTCTGGGCGTGGGACAGGCGCGCACCACTGGTTTGCGCCGCGGCATAGTGTCGGACATCGAAGAGACGACGCGCTCGATTCAGAAGGCGCTCCAGGACGCCGAGCGCATGGCTGGAACCAAGATCGAAAGTGTGTACGCCGGGATTGCGGGCGAGCACGTGCAGGCGTCGTCGAGCAAGGGCATAGTCGCCGTCAACGGCGACGAGATCTCCAAGGCTGACGTGGATCGCGCCAATGACGTAGCGCGCGCGCAGGCAATTCCTCAGGACAGGGAGTTGCTGCACGCAATTCCGCAGGAGTACACTGTCGATCGCAATGCGGGCGTCCGTGATCCGATTGGCATGATCGGAACGCGTCTCGAGACGGAGATGTATCTCGTGACGATTGGCAGTTCGCCCGCGATGAATTTGCGCAAGAGCGTGGAGCGCGCGGGATATCGGGTGCGCGAGCTGGTGCTCGAGCCACTGGCGAGTGCGCTTGCCGTGCTCACTGAGGATGAGAAGGAGCTGGGCGTGGCGTTGGTTGAGCTGGGTGCCGGAACGACGGACATCGCGATTTTTCACGAAGGAAAGATCCGTCACCTTGCGACGCTCACGTACGGCGGCAACATCGTCACGAACGACATCGTGCACGGTTTGGGGGTTACGCAATCCGACGCCGAGCGGTTGAAGGAACGGCTTGGCAGTGCGTACGAGCCGCTGGTGGACCCGTCGGAGGTGATTCAGCTTCCGAGTACCGCTGCGCAGGGCGATCGGGAGATTCCGCGAGAGTTGCTCGCCCACATCATCCACCAGCGGATGGATGAGATCTTCGACATGGTGCACCGCGACATTCAGTCAGCGGGCTACGGCAGTCTTCTGGCTGGCGGAATGGTTATCACTGGCGGGGGCGCAGGGATGCAGGGGATCTCGGAGCTGGCGTCAAGCGTTTTCGGGACGGGCGTTCGGATCGGAGTTCCTGGCGAGCACATCAGTGGCTTGAGCGATTCGGTGGAAGCGCCGCGGTTTGCGACTCCGGTTGGGCTCGCGTTGTACGGTGCCAATCGTCTGGTGCTCGCGGGCTCTGCACCGAGTGCAAAACGCATGACTCTTGCGACGCCCGGTGTTGACAAGCTGGCGCAGCGAATGAAGGCTTGGCTGGAGGATTTTTTCTAGGCCGAGTGCGACGAACGATCGTCGTTTTGACTCGTATCAAACTGCGCGCGGCGCCAAGCATGGCGCTGCGCGCAGTGTTACGTTGGGTGACCGGCTTGTGCGCAAACGTGGTGCAAGTCTCAAAGTTTCGACGTCACAAACAGGTGTGGACAAACGCGGTGTTTGTCGCACGTTATCGACGTGAAAAGTGCCGCTTTTTTGGGCATGGTCTGACGCGCCGGTTTCACGTATATTAGCGCCTTGCTCGGAAGTTCCTGTCGTCTTACCTGCCTAGGAGTGCCGCCGCGATGATATTTGAGTTTGAGGAGAGCGCAGCACAAGACGCCCGGATGAAGGTTGTAGGTGTCGGTGGCGGCGGTGGTAATGCTGTAAATCGGATGATCGAAGAGCGACTCGAAGGAGTCGAGTTCGTTTCGGTGAACACCGATGCACAAGCGCTCCTCAACTCGAAGTCTGACGTCAAGCTGCAGATTGGCAAGAAGCTGACGCGCGGACTTGGTGCCGGCGCTCGGCCCGAAGTCGGGCGGCAGGCGATTGAGGAGAACCGCGACGAAGTGTTGCGATCACTCACCAACGCCGATCTCGTTTTCGTGACGTGCGGTATGGGCGGCGGCACCGGAACCGGCGCGGCGCCGATCGTGTGCGAGCTTGCGCGTGAAGCTGGTGCGCTGACAGTCGGCATCGTCACGAAGCCATTCCTGTTTGAGGGGCGCAAGCGCATGCGTCAGGCGGAGCTCGGAATCGCCGAGATGCGCAAGAACGTGGATACGATGATCGTCGTTCCGAACGAGCGGCTGCTTGCCGTAGTGGGGAAGGGGATTCCGTTCCAGGAAGCGCTGAAGAAGGCGGACGAGGTGCTACTGCACGCAACGCAAGGAATTTCATCGCTCATCTCCGTCACCGGTCTGGTCAACGTCGACTTCGCTGACGTTCGCACGGTAATGCAGAGCGGCGGTTCGGCGCTGATGGGAACAGGAATTGGCCGCGGCGAAAACCGCGCGGTCGAGGCAGCGCAGCAGGCGATCGCCAGTCCGCTGCTCGACAACGTGTCCATATCCGGCGCCACTGGAGTGCTCGTCAATATCACCGGCGGTGAAGACCTTACACTCGGCGAAGTGCATCAGATCAACGAGATCGTGCACGAAGCAGTGGGCGAAGAAGCCGAAATCATCTTCGGTGCGGTGCACGAGCCGGCGATGCATGGAGAGATCCGCGTTACGGTCATTGCGACCGGTTTCGATCGCGGTGCAGTGGGCACCACCGCGCAGGCCGCGACTGCGCCCACTTACCCGCTTCGCGGTTCTCCAGTGATTCCGCTTCACGCAAGTCGCACGGTTCGTCCGGTTGCTCCGGTGCAGCCCGGCACTACCAGTCAGCGGTCTTCGGGAGCTCTCCCAGAGATCGGTCGGCGCGTGACGCCGTCAGTCCCAGGTTCGTCTTCGAATGACGGTCGGGATCAGGAGCTAAGCGATATGGAAATCCCGACCTTTATTCGGAGACAGATGGATTGAAAGCAACCGTTGCACGCGGCGTCACGTACGCCATCGTAGGGACCCTGGCCTGGGGAGCAGTAGAGCTCACGCCACCAGTCAGTCCCCGTTCGCCAGCATCGCTCTCCGAGACCGCTGGCACATCCACCGGCGCAGCCGCTAGCGCAGCTGCTGTAAATTCGGACGCGCCTGTCGCGGTCGCCATCGCGCCCGCGGTTGCCGCCCTGCCGGAGTCGAGCGTTCCGGAGCTCAGATATCAGCCTGTTGTCGTGACCGCCGAAAGATTGCGCGGCGTTGACACTGTCGCGCTGAATGGAACGATCCATTCGTCGCTGCTCGCGTCGCTCGAGGGCGTGGGCCAGAGTGAGATTCCGGTCTCGCAGCGAAGATCACTGGCCTGGGATCTTGCCGACATCTTCGAACACCGTGTCAACATGGCGCGCGACGTGGATGAAGGTGACAAGTTCCACGTCCTGGTTGAACGTCTGCAGCAGCCCAACGGCAAGATCATCATCAACAGAATCCTGGGTGCCAGGCTATCGCTGGGCGACCGCGTGGTTGAGGCCGTGCACTTCAAGACGAACAGTTCGAGCAGCGAGTGGTTCGACGGGAAGGGGAAGTCGCTCACCGCGTCATTCCTGCGCGCTCCGGTGAACTTCCACCGAATCACGTCCGTGTTTGGACTGCGCAACCATCCGATTTTCGGGACGTGGCGGAACCATACTGGAACTGATTATGCGGCGCCGATGGGAACGCCGGTGCACGCAATTGGCGACGGCGTGGTGGTATCAGTCGGCCGGCGCGGTGGATACGGTAACATGATCGACATCCGCCACAGCAACGGAATGGTGAGCCGGTACGGACACATGAGCAGGTTCGCATCCACGGTGGCGCCGGGCACATTCGTGAAAATGGGATCGACCATCGGCTATGTTGGGATGACGGGGTGGGCAACCGGGCCGCACCTGCACTTCGAGATCCGCGTCGATGGCGTGGCACGCGACCCGGCGATGGCCCTGCGCAATCAAACGAGTGATCCGCTCACTGGGTCCGAAGGCCGCCTCTTCCGCGAAGTAAGGCATCAGACGCTGGCGGGGATGCGTGCGGACAACAGCAGCGATAACGGACTGGGGCGCACAGCCCTGCGCTAGTCGCCCGACGCGCCCATGAGGGCGTCGTGCCGTTATCTTTCGTAACGCCGGCCCGGCATGTCGCCAGGTCGGCGTTTTCTTTGTGGTACCCAGCCGTATTCAATGGCGTTCTTATCGAGAAAAGAAGGCGACGTTCCCACGCGCTCGCTGTGGCAGAAGATCAAAGATGTCGCACTCATGGACGTCGCCGTCATCGCGCGCGGCGGAGTCGACAAAGGGTCAGTGGAGCAGATGGAAGAAATTCTGCTGCAGGCTGACTTTGGCGTACCGGTAACGCTGAGACTGGTGGATGAGCTGTCGCGTCTTGCGACCCGCGGATTCATCAAGACGAGCGACGAGTTCAAGGTCGCACTGAGCGCAGGCGTGGAGCGCGCGCTACGTGCTGGTAACGCAAATCCAGCGCTGCTGACTACCGCACAGAAGCCGCTGGTGATGCTGATTGTTGGCGTGAACGGCGCGGGCAAGACAACGTTCATCGGCAAGCTCGCGACACGGCTGCGCAAGGAAGGAAAGTCGGTCACACTCGGCGCCGCGGACACGTTCCGCGCCGGCGCGATTGACCAACTGCGCGTGTGGGCCGAGCGCAGCGGGACGAACTTCGTCGGAGCGCCGCCGGGTAGTGATCCGGCATCGGTGGCGTACAAAGCAATTGACGCTGGCATAGAGCGTGGCGACGATGTCGTGATCGTGGATACGGCGGGCCGGCTGCATACGAGCGCCGGTCTAATGGAGGAGTTACGCAAGATCAACCGTGTGATCGCGAAGCGGCTGCCGGGAGCGCCGCACGAGACGCTACTCGTGTTGGACGGGACGATCGGGCAGAACGCCGTGAGCCAGGCTCACACGTTTGGCG
>JBPCNJ010000062.1:0-4545 GCA_051001375.1 Gemmatimonadaceae bacterium | reverse complement strand
GATATCCAGCGCGTGCTCGGCGTCAATGAAAGCCGCCACACCGCCCAACCGCTGCGCATTCGCAACTACGTGCAAGCAGAGCGTCGTTTTGCCGCTCGACTCCGGACCGTAGATCTCGGTGACGCGTCCCCTTGGAATGCCACCCACGCCGATGGCGGCGTCAAGGTTGATCGCTCCGGTCGGAATCGCATCGATCTTCACACGCGCGGTGCCCGAACCCATGCGCATGATTGAACCCTTCCCGCAGTTCTTCTCGATCTGCGCAACAGCCAGGTTCAACGCCTTCTTTTTGTCGTCCTGCACGGTGGAAACGGCCATTTGTCTTGTCCCTTTTGCTGACTGTAAATTAACCCCCGATGCGGCATTACGGATTCGTGTTTCCAGGCAAGAACCCCCGCGTACTACTGGCTTTCAGACAATCTCTCCTACCCGAATAAAATACGAAGACACACACCAAAGATCAACCGAAAGAGCGCAACCAAAACGCGTCTGGAACGTACTGTATCCGGGTCCTTTCTCCCTCTACCAACACCCCTAAAACGTCGAACCGGTAGTTGTCTCCTGAACGCCTGTTCAGGCCGATCCAGGCTCGTGCCGAACGCGCCAATTGCTGCTGCTTTCGCCACTGAACCGTCTCGGCCGGCGTCCCCAGATCGAGGGATATGCGGGTCCGAACCTCGACGAATGCGACCATTCGGCCGCCGCCGGATTCCGCTCGCGCCGCCACCAGGTCGAGATCGCGGTGACCCGACCGGAAGCGCCGGTCCAGGATTTCCCAACCATGCGCTTCCAACCAGTGGCCCGCGATCGCCTCTCCGCGAACTCCAAGCCGCTGCCGCTCGGTGAGCATGGGAACAACCTACGGATGGTACTCCCAGAGCGGCAAAGCCTTTCCCCGCCGGGAGTGTGGATCTACTGCGTCTCGCCTCGCCGCGTCGTTCGCCAGGCCGCCACGAGGAACGCAAGTGTGGCCGTGAGACACAGCGCGCCAACCCAGTCGCCGAACCGAGTGTACAGGGTGCGGACGCCGGAACTCTCCACCGTGTACGTCGCCGTTCCCGGAACGAAGATCGGCGTCTCGGCCCGCGCACGCCCCAACGGGTCGATATAGCCGGAGATTCCGGTGTTCGCGGAGCGCACGATCGGAAGTCGAGTCTCGATCGCGCGCAGCGATTGGTGAGCGAAGTGTTGATATGGCGCGTTGCTGCGTTGGAACCATGCGTCATTGGTAATGTTCACCAGCAAGTTCGCTCCCTGCCGCGCGTACGCGCGCGTGAGCTGTGGGAAGATGGACTCGTAGCAGATCATCACCCCCACCGTGCCGAACGGAAGCTTGAACGGCGCCTCGTTGGTACCGCGGCCGAATCCGCCGAAGTAGTCAACGCCCTGAAACCACGCGGGGTTGAGGAACGGAACGCGTTCCACGATTGGAACGAGAAATTGTTTGTGGTAAGCCCGCTGCGCCGAAAGATTTCCAATCGAGTCGGTGAGCAGCGCCGCGTTGTAGTACGGGAACGGGATCACGTTGGGATTGCCCGAGTCCATGAAGCCCGTAATGATCGGAGTCGGATTGTTTGACACCGCGGATCGCAGCGAGTCCACTCACGTGGGATACTGCCATAGGAACCGATCCAGCGCAGTCTCCGGCCACAGCATCAGATCCGGTGTGCTGTGCGACAGCTCCGACCGGGTCATCGCGGCAAGCTTGCCCACGTGGAGCGTGGGATCTTGGATGGCGAGCTTCGCTTCCTCGGGAATGTTGGGCTGCACGATCGCGATTCGCGCGAACGGAGTCAGGTGTATCTCGCTCATGCGCAACGCTCCGTACGCGGCAGCCAGCGCTACTACGGCAGCTGCGGCGCCCACGCGTCGTGCCACGGCGGAGCGATCGTGTCGCCATAGCCAGGCATCGGCGAGGAGTCCGTTGACAGCCGCGATCCAGAAGCTCACGCCGCGCACCCCACTCAACTCCGCGACCTGCGCCAGAATGGGAACGCGGGCCACGCCCAACCCTAGCGGCAGCCAGGGGAAGGACAGGTCGCCGAGGTAGTTGAGCACAAGCTCCGAAGCGACCCACGTTATCGGCAGCAGGATCGCGAGTGGCCAGCCCGTCACGCGACGCGCAAAGAACAGTGCTGTGAATGCAAGGGCGACGTACGGAGCGAGCCATATCAGAGAGGCGACATAGCCGAGCAGTGCGAGCTTGGTGTAGAGCAGCAGCGCTAGGGCGATCCAGTAGAGATTCGCGCCGTAGCCAATGATTCCGAACCAGAACCCCGCGCGCGCCGCCTGCCACGCGTGTCCCTCGTGATCCGCCATCTGTGCCACCAGCGCGGCCACGGGGACCAGACACACAAGGATAGGGACGACGAGGTTGAACGGCGGGAACGCGATCGCGAACAGCCCCGCCGACGCGAGCGCGACGAGCGCTTCGCGGCGCGAGGGAATGATTCCACCGCCCTTAATCCTTACCGCCATCTCGATTGTCCTTTCAGTGACCGCGTAGGCGCGACCGGCGGTCGCCCAGCGCCGCGTACGACCCTCGAACCGGCGCTAGCTCAGGGGCGAATCTCGCGCCCTTCCTCAGCGGACTTATACACCGCTTCGAGGAGCTGCTGCACTATAAGCTGGTCCGCGGGCGGCTTGTAGGGCAAAGCGCCACTCATCAGCGCCATGAAGTGCGCCAGCTCGGCACGGTAGCTCTGCGTGAACACGCTCTCTCGGGCCGCCGCCCCGCTCGGCGACACGTCGGCGGGACGACCGTTCAGCGATTTCACGATCCGAAGCGGCGCCAGACGAGCGCTGCCGCGCGATGCCCGCGCCTCGAACCACCAGCGATCCTCCTCGCCCACGTAGTTCCACGCGACGTCGCACGTGAACAGCATACCGCCGGCGAATTCGATCTGCACCGCCATGCTGTCCTCCACCGCAGTGGCGCCGCGGCCACGATCGAACTGAGCGCTCACACGAACGGCCTGCGGGAAATCGGCCAGCCAGAGTGCAAGGTCCATCAGTGGATAGCCCAACTCCATGAACGCACCGCCGCCAGCCTCCGCCCGGCGATAGCGCCAGCCGCTCTGCGCACCACGGAACTGAAGGTCGCCGCCGCGGACACCGGTGAGCGCACCTAACTCGCCGCCCTTAATGAATCGTTGCAACTGCTGGATGTCGGCCCGAAAGCGGTGATTGTTCCCGACCACTACCTTGCGGCCCGTGCGCTGCGCGGCGGCGAGAATTCGCTCCACGCCGCGCGAGGTCAGTGACAGCGGCCGCTCGCACAGCACGTCCACGCCCGCCCTGAGAGCGGCCAGCACGTGCGGCTCATGCAGATGGTTGGGCGTGGAGATGATCACCGCGTCCAACTGGTCGAAATCGAACAGGTCGTCGATGTCGGTGAATACGTCACGCACGCCGAAGCGCTCCGCCAGAGCACGAGCCTTGGGGCCATCGTTGTCACACAGCGCAACGAGCTCAGCGCCGCGCGTTTTGGAAAGCACTGGCAGATGCGCCAACTGCGCGATCGCACCCACTCCCACCAGCCCGAAGCGGATCGGCTGCGCTGTCGTCACCACGCCCTAGAGCACCGGCCCGATGTTGGTTCCAGGGTAGTAAGTCTGCAGAATCGTGACATAACTCTGCCCCGCTCGCGCACGCGAGATAGCGCCCCACTGGTCCATGCCCACGCCATGTCCGTTGCCGGTCCCGCGGATAGTCAGCTGCGCGATGCGCCCGTCGCGGTCGGTGCTGGCGTCGAAAGAGAACAGGGTGCTCGGCAACACCTCTCCGCCCGGACTGCGTAACACGAAGCGGATGTCGTTACCGCGTACAGTGAAGCGGCCGCGGTCTGTCACGAACGTCAGCCCAGCAACGCGCCCTGACTGCGTGTGCCCGGTCTCGACCACGCTGCGCACGGTCCCGACCCCGCTGCGAGGCGCCCCGCCATACTGCGGCAAGTACCTGGCGAGCACGGCGCCGAGGCTGGCGCGATCGAGCGTGCGGGTCCAGTTGAACTTGGGCGACTCCTGGCAGTAGAACCTGTCGGTACCCGGAATCCTGTCGCTAACCGACACGAGATACGGCTCATCGCCCGTTCGCCATACTTCGCTGGCGGCGGCAGTCGTGCCGCCTGAGTTCGCATGATAGGGCGCGGTGGCGATCCTACCAGCGTACATCAGCACCATGTTGTGCGTCGCTTCCACAGCCTCGTCCGCCACCGGTCGCTCAGCGTCCACACCGCCATACATCTGGTCGGTTACTGTGGCGGTCATATCGTACGGGTGAGAGCCGCCCAGTCGCGTGTAGGTGTAGCTTCGGGCCGCGATCGCCTGAGCCTCAACCGCGGCGGATTCGAACGGCGTTCGGTCCACTCCAATCTCGAGTGGCACGACACCGCGCAGGTATTGCTCAATCGAGATCCGGTTGACCACGATCAATCCGCCGCCTGATGGCGCAATCAGCAGCTCGCCGCGGTATCGATGCCCATTGAAAACAAGGACCGAGTTCGGATCGGAAGGGCGCGCGACGACCGGGCCGCGTAGGGAGCCG
>JBPCNJ010000061.1:0-8026 GCA_051001375.1 Gemmatimonadaceae bacterium | reverse complement strand
GCAACCGGCCTCGCAACTCAGCCTCGTTGTCCCGCGTGTATACCCGCCGCTGGCGGAAATGTCGATCGTTTTGCCCGGGGTCATGTGTACGTTGCCGCGACCGCCGTACTGGATCTGCGAGTTCGTCTGCTCTACGCCCTGATCGCTGTGCGTGTTGCCGCTGAGATAGTACTGCACCACGGGTGATCCGCCACTCACCGCGAGCGTGTTCTCATTGATACGTCCATCGCGGAAGAGCGGCTTGCCCGAGTCCGCGCGCAGCTGCGCTATGTTCTCGCTGACGATGGCTCCCTTCACGCTGCCGTAGTTGGTCGGGAAACGACCGATCACGTCGTTGAAAAACGCTTTGCCCTGCTTGGTGTTGAAATCCCAGCGCGTCTTGCCCTGTGCACCGCGCTTGGTAATGATCTGGACGACACCATTGATCGCCTCAGTTCCGTACAGTGCTGTTGCCGCGGGCCCACGTACGATCTCGATGCTCTCGATGTCATTCGGGTTATAGTCGTTCCAGCGCGATGTGGTGCTCGCACCAAATGATTGGTTGCTCGGACCCGTTCCCTGCGAGTTGTCAACGCGCACTCCATCGACGTATATGAGCGGCTGATTCGACAGCGAGAGGCTTGAGCCGCCGCGAATGCGGATCGTCGCGCCCGAGCCTACCACGCCCGAGTTCTCCAGTACAGTCACACCAGGGGCGCGGCCATTGATCAGCCCTTGAACGTCCTGGACTGGCTGCGTCCTGACGACCGCCGCTGCATTGATCTGCGCCACAGATACACCCAGCTCACGCTTGGCAACCGGCCCTGTCGCGCCTGTGACGACGACGCTGTTCAACTCCACAAGACTCTCTCGTAGACGAAGCTGCAGATTGCTATCGCCGACCCGCAACCGACGCTGAAGTGGCACGAAGCCGAGGCGTCGTACAACGACAGTGACGCTGTCGCCGGTGAGGCCGGTAATTCGGAACTGTCCTGAGACGTCGCTCAATGCGCCATGCGCACCGGCGACGATCTGCACCCCGGCTACCGGAGCGCCGGAGGCCTCCGCAAGCACCGTCCCGCTCACCGCGCCTCCCTGTTGTGCTTGCACCATTGGCACGATGACGACCGAAGCTGCACATGCCGCAAGCGCCGCTCCCCCCCACCGACCAGTAGCACCGGACCCAATTCGACACGAACGTAAGAACGATCGCATTACGTCATCCCCTTGCAGTTTGAACTATCGCGCGCTACGCCAATTAGCGTGGCACGACACCGGGAACCCCGGCTTCGCAAACATGCGCTGAGTTTCTGTCGCGCGCTAGAAGGAGTAAGGGCCACTCAGCAGAATTGACTGAGTGGCCCTTACTCCTTCTACAAGGCTCTTAAACCGATATCCGTAGACTCACTCGAACGCGCTGAGCCCCGTCACTGCCTGACCCACTATCAGGGTGTGGATATCGTGCGTCCCCTCGTATGTGTACACGCTCTCGAGGTTCTCCATGTGCCGCATCGATCCGTACTCGGCCAGGATGCCGTTGCCGCCGAGGATGCGCCGCGCCTCGCGTGAGATGTTGCAGGCGATGTTGACGTTGTTGCGCTTGGCGAGCGATACCTGCTGCGGAGTGAACGTCCCCTTGTCCTTCATTCGACCCAGATGGAGTGCCAGTAGCCGCCCCTTTACGATCTCCGTGACCATGTCGGCCAATCGCTCCTGCTGCAACTGGAAGCCGCCTATCGGCCGGCCGAACATCACCCGAGTACCGGCGTATGCGAGTGCCTCCTCGTAGCAGAACATCGCCGCGCCGAGCACGCCCCAGGAGATGCCGTACCGCGCCTGCGTGAGGCACATGAGCGGACTCTTGAGCGCACCAGACTTGGGCAGTAATGCGTCCGCACCGACGTGCACATCCTGCAGCACCAGCTCCGACGTGTCCGATGCTCTCAGCGACAGCTTCCCCTTCTGATTCTTCGCCGTGAATCCAGGGGTGGATGTCGGAACAACGAAGCCGCGGATCGAACGTCCGTTGTCGTCGCCGTCCTCCGTCTTGGCCCAGATGATCGCGACATGCGCCATGGAGCCGTTGGTGATCCACATCTTGGCGCCGTTGATGATCCACGAGCCGTCACCCTGAATACGGGCGCGGGTGATCATGCCGGCGGGATTGGATCCGTAATCCGGCTCGGTCAGCCCAAAGCACCCGATGGTCTCACCCCGGGCCATGGACGGGAGAAGTCGCTTTTTCTGCTCGTCGGAGCCGAAAGCGAAGACCGGATACATTACCAGCGCGCCCTGGACCGAGGCAAACGATCGCACCCCTGAATCGCCGCGCTCAAGCTCCTGCATGATCAGCCCGTAGGCAACATTGCTGAGCCCGGCGCAGCCGTACTCTTCGGGGAGGTTCGCGCCGAGCATCCCCAGCTCGGCCATCCCCGAGATCAGCTCGGTCGGGAACCTGCCCTCGACATACGCGTCGCCAATTATGGGCAGCACCTTGTCGTTGACGAACGCGCGGACCGCATCGCGGACTGCGCGTTCATCTTCGGCCAGGAGTGAATCGATGTCGTAGAAATCGTGCGGGTTGGTCGGCATCGCGAAAGATACCGCCGCCGGGGAGGACCGGGCAGCTGTCCGGCCCCAAGATCATTGTGTCGCGACGAAGGCGCGGCGGGCCCGCGCCCTGCTACGGTCGGTTGTCCAGCAGTTCGCCGCCGGAAATCCGGTTCTCCTCACCGATGTTGGGGCGCTTCCCTGTCAACATCCCCTTGGCTACCTCGAAGAGGACGACCGGACGGGGCTTGTTTACCACCATGTATTCCACGCTATCCGCATCGACCATGATTAGCCCGATGCGCGGGTCGTCCGGCCCGCCGTCGCGCGCGCCGCCTTCGTCCCCGAACCAGGCCTTCCAGTCCGGGCGATACAGCTCCTTAATCTTGGCCCTGCTCTTGGAGAGCCGAGCCGCGCCAGCGACCGAAACCCACTCGCGTGTGCGGTCGCGGTAGTAGGAGACGTTTACGTGCGGATCGTTCTCGAGCTCCTCCAGCTTGTGAGACTCGACGTCAGTCACGAAGTACAGATCGGCGCCCGCGATGCGCTTCTGGGTTGCCATCGGCCTGCTCACCAGCGAGCCGTCCGCGCGTCGCGTGGTGAACATTGCGATCTCGATTCCGTCGATGAGCTTGTACAGCTCTTCGATCTTTTTCTCAGTAGTAGTCATGACTTTGGCCGGTGCATGGCACGTGCCGCCAGGCGCGGCTGTGAGCTGGGCGCCGCTGGCCGCGTTGCGCGCGCGCTGATCCCGATCTCGCGCGCCTTGCGGCGAAAGGACAGACCGTGGTCCAGCGCGTGCCCGTTTTCGTCCTGCCACTGATGAACCATCTCGTGGACGAAGGTGTGCAACACGTCGTCCCACACATCGTGCGCGATGTGCTTCCGCGACATGGCGATCTCGGCCTCAAGTCCGTGACCCGCGGCCATGTAGTGACCGAGCCGATTCTTCATCCGGCGTGAAATGCGGATCTGCACCCCCTTCAGCACGCCCCCAAATAGCCGGCCGTTGTACTCCGCGTGTGCGCTCATCAGTAGCTCGACGAACTTCACATCATCGCGATGGATGTGCTGCGCGCGAGGCTTCTTCCTGACGGTGCGTCCCATCGCACGGTTCTTCGCGCGTAATGGTGGAGGTGAGCCGGATCGAACCGATGCTGAAGGAGCTGCTGAAACAGGTGGTGAAACAGTTGCTGAAGTCGAGGGTGCAACAGGTGCGTCGAACAGATCGCACTGAGTCCAGAGCCGACGCAAGCGCTCCAGCCGCATCGCCTCGCGGTGTAGCCTCTCCTTCAGCGTTCGAAGCAACGTTCCTGGCCCGGCACAAACTGTCCCTCCCCGTTCCACACGCGTGCGACTACTGTGATGCTGGCATCGGTTATTGATATCACATTGTACGATGACGGCCTGCCGCCGCGTGAGCGGTTGGAAACGGTTCCAGCGGTGGAGACAATCACGCCCTTACGTGTGTGCTCCACATAGTTCACGGCTTCCTGATGATCGTGCCCGCACAGAACCAGATCCACGCCCCAACCCGCAAAGCTGCTGAGGATCCTGGGCGTGTGCTTCAGTCCATAGCGCTGTGACAACTGACCAGCCACCGGGTTGTGGTGCATCACCACTACCTTTGCATCGCCCGCTGGTGCGTCCTCCAACCTGTGGTGCACGTCTGCCAACTGCGCGGGCGTGACGTCGCAGATGATGGAGATGTCTCGTACGTTGGGTGTGAGCGTCCTTCTGGTAACTCCGTGCGCGGTGTTGATGGCCACGAAATAAACTCCGGGCACTTCCAGCGTCGGCTCCAGCTCCTCAGCGATGTACGTGCGATAGTTCTGGTAAGCTTTCGCACGCTTGCCAAGGCCGAGTGGCGCATACCACCAGGCGACGTCGTGGTTCCCCGCAACGGTGATGACTGGGACTTTTTTCCGCGCCTCGCGCAGGAAAACCGCGGCACGCTGGAACTCGCCGGCGCGCGCCCTCTGCGAGAAGTCACCCGATACCGCGACGACGTCGAACTCCCCCGCCCCGATCGCTCCTTCGATCGCGTCGATCTGCTCGATCACGGCCGGTCGGCCGAAGTGCAGATCGGAAACATGCAGAATCGTCGTCACGGGTGGGTCCGAACTACTCCACCAGCAATCGCACGGTCAGTTCGTCTGCGCGGCGACAAGGTCGGCCAGACGAGAAGCGAGATCGGCCGCGATTGCCGGGGAAAACTTTGTCACGGGCGTTCCGACCACGTCGCCGGCCCATTGGATCTGCGACCTGCGTGCATCAATTACCACGACGTGCAGCATTGCGCGCCCGGTGCTATGCCCGCCGGTGACGCGGACCTCCACAGGCAGCATCACGTACCGCGCGTCGGTGAGTGCGACGAGCGAGCGCAGTTGCGAAGCGAGCGGCTCGGTCAACTGCCACGCGTCCGACTTCACGCCGAAACGCACTTGATTTGCGGCGAGCGCGTGTGGGTCCGGCGCATATCCGGTGTTCCTCGCCACCGAACGCGCCACATCCGCGGGAAACTTCCACTGTGTCGTGAGGCCGCGCTCGCCCAGCGCGAAAGTTATCTCATCGTCCAACGTGCTCAGGTACGTCCGGCTGGACGGAGCCAGCGCGGACCATCCCATCGAGTCGGAGAAGACCAGATACTGTACCGGCAATACCAGCATGTGCTCCGCCGCGAGCCGCTCTAACGGTCGGGCTGGCGCCGGCTTCTGTGCATTCAGGTGACCTGTGGAAAGAGCTGAAGAGATCAGTCCAACGATCAGCGTGAGCGATGCGAACTTCATTGTAGAAAACCTAATCTCTGGCCAATTTTACGCCTGTCCGACTCTCGGGCAGCCGCCTCCGTACAAGCGCTGGACGACTCATGCGCGGCCCCGGTACACGACCGGTACACGATACGGTGACTGCCGGCGTATGGCGCACCTGTAAGGGCGACCGGCGGTCGCCCTTACATTGAACCGCAACATGCCTAGCATCCGACCGACGTTCCCCGTCATTCTCTTCGCTGCGATCATCACATCTGCCGCCCCACTGCTGGCGCAACGATCGACCGCGGACACTGCGCTCGGTGCCTTCAACTTCAGCATCAAAAACATCATGCGCGGTCCCGAGCTATACGGACGGCCGCCGGTGGACGTGCACTGGTCAGCCGACAACAGGTGGATCTACTTTAATTGGGTTGAGCCCGGCAAGGACTGGCGCGAGCCTCCATCCCCGTATCGAGTGCGCGCGGTGCCCGGTGCCATCCCGGAACGACTCACTCTTGTCCAGCTCGACTCAGCGGCGCCGTACATCGCGGAGGGGAGCCTATCCCCAGATCGCCGTCGCGCCGCCGTCGAGGCGGGTGGAGATATATACGTTGTCGATTACCGCGACGGCTCCGCGCGCAGACTCACCAGGACCGCCGGCAGAGAATCGGCGCCGGTGTTTGGCTCCAGCGGCAGGATCGTCTACTTCGTGCGCGACGATAACGCATATTCCATCGATCTCGCCAGCGGCATGACGACTCAGCTTACTGATCTGCGCACCGGTGTCGCGCCCGCGGACACCACACCCAAGTCTGCTCAGCACGTGCGGTTGGCCGAGCAGCAGGCGGATCTATTCGAGGCGGTGCGCGACCGTCTGCACGGCGACAGCGTAGTCAAGGCGAGAGCCAAGATTCTCGACTCGCTGCGTTCGCCCAGGACCGTTTACGTTGGCCGTGATCGTCAGATCCAGTCCATCTACACATCACCAGACGGGCGTGGCGCGATTGTAATCCTTCGCACGCCCTCAAAGGGAACGCCGGTCGAGATCCCTATCTGGGTTACGGAGTCCGGGTACACCGACCCACACAAGGGACGTACGAAGGTCGGCGACGCTCAGTCGCGCGCGGAGTTGCTGTATGTCGCTCTGCCCAGTTGCACGGTGACCAAGCCACATCTTCTCAAAAACGATTCACTGCCGAGCTTCATTGCATTCGACGGTTGGAACGCGGGTGGCACCGATGCCGTGCTGTACACCTTCAGCCCCGACAACAAGGAGCGCCTTCTCTACACCATCTCGTCAGTTGATGGTTCGCTACACCCGATCGAAACCCTCCGCGATTCCGCGTGGGTTGGCGGCCCGTGCGGGACCTGCGCCGGTTGGTCCGACGACGGCAAGCGCGTTTGGTATGTGTCCGAAGCAACGGGATTTGCGCATCTGTACACAGCCGGCGCGCACGGGGGCGAGAGCCGCCAGCTCACGTCCGGCAGGTGGGAAGTGCGCAACGTCGATCTCTCGCGTGATGGGCGCACATTTGATCTGGTGACTAACCAGCCGTCACCTTCCGAGGAGCAGTTCTTCACCATGCCTGTATCGGGCGGGGCGATGACGCGCGTCACCCAGAGCTCCGGACGTCACGACGTCACCGTGTCACCCAACGGCCGACTTCTAGCCGATGTGTACTCCTACGTCAACCGGCCGCCAGACCTGCACCTCATCACCAACACTCCGGGCGCGCGCGAGGTTCAGCTCACGACATCACCAAGCGCCGAGTGGCTCGGTGCGAAGTGGCTCGCACCACCGATAGTGATGATCCCAGCGTCTGACGGTGCGCAGGTTCCGGCACACATCTACCGACCGCAAGACATGGGCGCGACACCAAACGGCGCCGCGGTGATATTCGTGCACGGCGCTGGCTATCTGCACAACGTCGGCAACTTCTGGTCGGAGTATCCGCGCGAATACATGTTCAACCAGTTCCTTGCTCGCAACGGCTACATTGTGATCGACGCGGATTACCGCGCTTCGGATGGCTACGGCCGCGATTGGCGCACGGCGATCTACCGTTGGATGGGCGGCCGTGATCTGCAGGACGAAGTCGACGTATCCAGGTATCTCACCGCTACCTATCACATTCCGCCGAGCAGGATCGGAATGTACGGCGGCAGCTACGGCGGCTTCATGACGCTGATGGCGCTCTTCACGGCGCCCGAATACTTCGGCGCCGGCGCGGCGTTGCGCAGCGTCACCGATTGGGCGCACTACAACAACGGCTACACCTCCGCCATCCTCAACCTGCCGCAGAACGACACGGTCGCGTACCGCCGTTCATCGCCCATCTACTTCGCGGCCGGACTGCGCGCGCCGCTGCTCATGGCCCACGGAATGGTCGATACCAACGTGAACTACCAGGACATAGTTCGTCTCGAGCAGCGTCTGATCGAACTGGGCAAGACCGATTGGGAGCTGGCGTCGTACCCGGTAGAAGACCACAGCTTTGTGCGGCCGTCATCGTGGACCGACGAGTACACACGCATTTTCAAGCTGTTCGAGCGGACGATTGGGAAGGCCACGGCGGCGAACGCCGCGCACTGACGTAACCGCCGGCGACGTAGCCACTAACGGCCGCGCCTGTAATGGTGCGGCAAGGTGCGCTGCTTAGGTTGCGGGACTACTTAGCGCACCCGGCGCGCTACTCCACTCGCGTTCTGCCCAGCTCTGTCGTGGATTCTTCCTCGTCCTGCCG
>JBPCNJ010000060.1:0-5968 GCA_051001375.1 Gemmatimonadaceae bacterium | reverse complement strand
GACCACCCGCCGTGTGACTGGGCCCCCCCCTTTTTGGTCGCCGCCCCCGGGGGGCACCCAACCGCGCTGGCGGCAGCGCGCGTATCAACCTAGGATTGTCCAGGTAATGTTTGCCTCCATGCGCCTCCACAGGCGCCCGAACTCGTGGGCATGGCGCGTCGCCACGGCGATCGCGCTGTTGGCTCAGTGCTGGGTTGCCGCGGCTTCACTCGCGGACGCCCGTGGGCTTGGCGCGTCCGCTCACGTGGAAGCAAGCGGGACGAGCAAGCATTTCGGCCACGATGAGGCGACCTGCGCGGCGTGCATTCTTCTGGCGTTACGCGCACCCCCGCCCGCTCGGCCGGGCAGTGACCTTGCCGTCTCCGTTGCCCGATCCAGTGTAGTTGTCGCGCCGGCGACGTTCACGCCCGCTGCAGAACCGCCCTCCAACCCCTCGCGCGCCCCTCCCTCGGA
Source organism: Gemmatimonadaceae bacterium (assembly GCA_051001375.1). Classification (GTDB taxonomy): domain Bacteria; phylum Gemmatimonadota; class Gemmatimonadetes; order Gemmatimonadales; family Gemmatimonadaceae; genus Fen-1247. The sequence goes on along the minus strand of JBPCNJ010000060.1, from coordinate 5,515 downwards.
CAGCTGACCCACACGGAGTGCGTTCCTTCGAACGCACTCGCATCGTTCTGGTCGTCACATCATCCGATCGAGGTTTCATGCATAGCGCCCCACCGCTGGGTGCGCTGCTGCTGCTGTTCGCCAGCGCGGCATTCGCGCAACAGCCAGCAGCACAGCCAGCACCGCAACCTGGACAACAACCAGACTCGCTCGTCCTTACACGTGCTCGTGCCGTGCAACTGGCGCTCGCGCGCAATCCACAGTTGGAAGTTGCAAGGGAGCAGACCGCACAGTTCCGCGCCATAAGAGTGCAGGCAGTCGCGATCCCGGATCCAGCGGTGACCACGTCGCTGGACCAGGAGAACGGCTTCTTTCGCTCTGCTCCGACGGGTCAACGCAACGTCGGCGCGATCCTGACGCTTCCATTCCCAGACAAGATCCGACTGCGCGGAAGAGTGGCTACGGCCGATGTCGCCAACTCCAACTCGGCGTACTATGCGCTGCGTTACCAGGTGGCGGCCCAGACTGCCGCGATGTACGACTCGCTCCTGCTCGCCAGTCGGCAGCGCGCGGATCTGCTTCAGGGGCAGGAGTTGTCGCAGCAATTTCTTCAGCGAACTCAAGCTCGGTTCAATGCCGGCACGGTTCCTCGTCTGGATGTGATCAGGGCGACGGTTGATGTGGCTCAGGCGGTGAACCAGCTGATTGCGAACGAGCGTGACATCGCGGCAGCTCGCGCGGGTCTCAACCGGTTGATCGGAAGGCCGGTAGCTGCGCCGATTGGAGCGGGCGACAGCCTGGATGTTCCGCCGCCGCTGCCACCGGCCGAGTCCGTGGCCGCAATCGCGGCCGTGTCGCGTCCGGAGCTGGCGGGCCTCCGCGCTGAGCGCGAGGGTGCCCGAGCGGCGACATCGCTGGCGCACGAGTTCTGGCTTCCCGACATAACACTGGGCGTGAACCGAGATGTTGCGCCGGGTGGGCCGCCTTCGGCGTTCTCAACCGGTCTGGCTTTTCCCGTGCCCTTTCTTTTCTGGCAGCATACCAGGGGCGAGATAGCGCAGGCGCAGCACCGGGAGCGGGAGCTCGCGGCGTCGTATCGAGACCTGTCCGCCCAGATAGCACAGGATGTACGCAACGCTTATGCGACAGCGAACACGTCGTTGCGGCAGGCGATTTTCATACGAGACGAGCTGCTGCCCTCCGCGCGCGAAGCTTTCCGCGCCGCGTCGGCGAGTTACGCGATTGGCGGATCCTCCGCGTTTGAGGTAATCGACGCGCGGCGCACGCTACTGGACGCCGAGAGCCAGTATTCGGCGGCACTCGCCGCGGCGAACACCGCAAGGTCGGACCTGGAGCGCGCTACAGGCGCACCGATCACCACAACTGCATCCGGAGATATTCATGCGCAGTAGATCAGCGATCGCGATGCGTGCGGTGACCTTGATCGCGGCGGGTTTGCTCGCGGGCGGCGTGGTGGCGTGCTCCGGCACTGAGTCGCCGGCCGCGTCGAGCGACGCTGCAGCTCCAGCAGCGCGTAATACAGCGTCGAATTTTACTGTCACGCCGGCGCAGCAGGCCCGCGTGCACGTGATCACGGTAACACCGACCAACTTCCGACCGACGATTCAGGCGACCGGAACGGTGGCGTTCGACGGCGACAAGTCCACGCAGGTGCTGGCGCCGGTGTCCGGCCCAGTGACACGGCTGCTGGTTGAACCCGGGCGATACGTCACGCGCGGAACTCCACTGGCGACGGTGACCTCGCCGGACTTCGCGACTGCGGTTGCCGGTTACCGGAAGGCGCAGAACACCACGCAGAACCTACAGCGCATCGCCGCACAGGATGTGCAGCTGTTCCAGACCGACGCGATCGCGCGTCGCGACGTCGACCAGGCGCAGGCTGATGCCGCCGCGGCAGTGGCTGACCAGCAAGCCGCGCTGGAGCAGATTCGGGCGTTGGGCATCGACCCGTCCACGCTATCGCAGATCCGCTCCAATCCCACTCTTAGCAATATCCCCGCAGTCATTCGTGCACCGATATCGGGGACGGTGGTGGAGCGGCTCATCAATCCAGGTCAGCTACTTCAGGCGGGGACAACGCCGGCGTTCACAATCGCGGATCTGTCCACGATGTGGGTGATGGCCAATGTGTTCGAGGCTGACCTTGGCGGAGTGCACCAGGGGGAATCCGCGGTGGTAACGACCGATGCGTCGGCCACGCCGTTTCCCGCAACGGTGGACTACGTCTCAGCCGTGGTCGACTCGGCGACCCGCGCAACGTCAGTGCGCGTAGTGGTGCAGAACCGTGCCGACTTGCTCAAGCGCGACATGTACGTGCGCGTCGCGATCAACAGCGATCGTGCTCGTAGCGGCATTCTGGTTCCGGCCGCCGCTGTGCTTCGGAACGATGAGAACCTTCCATTTGTCTTCGTCACAGCGCCAGCGTCGCCGGGCTCAGCGGGCACCGGCTACGTTCGCCGTCGGATCACGCTGGGCTCGCACGTGGGTGATCAGTATGAGGTGACATCAGGGCTCAACGGTGGTGATCGAGTGGTAACGGACGGCGCGCTCTTCCTCCAGTTCGCGGAGAGCCAGTGAGTGCCGTGCTTCCATCGGAACCGAACTCGGAGCCGCCACCGATCGTGAAGCCGTCAGGAATTCATCGTATCGGCGCGGCAGCGTTGGGGCAGCCCCTGCTCACCGCGATCCTTGCGGCGGTGTTGATAGCCGCCGGTATCTTCTCCTTCTCAAGGCTCCCGGTCGACGCATATCCGGACGTGTCGCCACCGGCGGTCAATGTCGTGTCGCAGTGGCCCGGACATGCGGCGGAAGAGGTGGAGCGGCTCATCACCGTCCCAACCGAAGCTGGAATGAATGGCCTCCCGAATCTGCGGGTGACGCGCTCGGTGTCGCTCTACGGCCTGTCATCGGTGACGCTCACTTTTGAGGACGGAACCGATAACTACTTTGCGCGACAGCAGGTGTTCGAGCGACTCGGAGATCTGTCGCTCCCGTCGGGAGTCACGCCGTCAGTCGGACCGCTGGCGTCACCTTCGGGGCTGGTGTATCGGTACGTGGTACAGAGCCCCGATCGATCGCCCATGGAACTGAAAAACATTCAGGACTGGGTTCTGGAGAAGGCGTACAGATCCGTGCCCGGTGTGGCCGACATGTCATCGCTCGGCGGCCAGACAATGCAGTACCAGGTGCTGCTGGATCCCACCAAGCTCGCCGGTGCAGGGCTGAGTGTGGCGGCGGTGGGCGCCGCGCTCGAGGCCAACAACGGCAACGCCGGCGGGGGATTCTATCCCGAAGGCGGCCAGTTCTATTACGTCCGCGGCATCGGACGGCTCACGACAGTCGAGGACATCGGCAACGTCGTTCTGTCGGTGAAGAACGGCACGCCGGTCCTCGTCAAAGACGTGGGCCAGGTCGTGATCGGTGCCGCGCCGCGGCTAGGTCAGTTTGGTTTCAACAATCAAAACGACGCCGTGGAAGGCGTCATCATGATGCGCACCGGTGAGCAGGCGCAGACCGTTCTGAAGCAGGTAGAAGCGAAGACGGCGGAGCTGAACAGCGCCGTACTGCCCAGGGACGTGAAGGTCGTCCCGTTCTACGACCGGAGCGACCTCATCCAGCTCACGACGCGCACGGTGGAGGACAATCTGCTGCGCGGCATCGTCCTCGTCGTCGTGGTGCTCATCTTCTTCCTGTACGACATCCGCTCCGGACTGATCGTCGCGGTATCGATTCCGCTGTCGCTGCTCTTCGCCTTCATTGCGTTAGACCTGCGGCACATCCCGGCGAACCTGCTGTCCATTGGCGCCATCGACTTCGGCATTCTGGTGGACGGCGCAGTGGTGATGGTGGAGAACATTCATAGACGGTTGGCCGAGCGCCACGGTACCGAGTACAGCGTGCGACGCGCGATCGCGGAAGCAGCGGCGGAAGTGGACCGACCGATCGTTTATGCAGTCGCGGTTATCGTTGCCAGCTTTCTCCCGATTTACGTTCTCTCCGGACCGTCGGGACGGCTCTTCAAACCGATGGCCGATACGACGATTTTCGCGCTGATCGGCTCGCTCATCATCACGCTCACTGTTTTACCGGTGCTGTGCGTGTGGGTGCTGCGCAAGGGTGTGAAGGAGCGACGCAATCGGATCTTTGAGGCCGTGCTTGGATGGTACGAGACGGGGCTGGGCTGGAGCCTGCGGCACACGCGTGCCGTTCTGGCGGCGTGTGCCGCTGTCGCCGTTGCATCGATCCTGATCTTCGCGCACATCGGCGGCGAATTCATGCCCAAGCTGGATGAAGGCGCGCTATGGATACGGGCCACGATGCCGTCCACGATCTCCTTTGAGGAGTCGTCCAAGATAGTACCTCAGGTGCGCGCGATATTGAGCTCATTCCCGGAAGTTACGACCGTCGCGTCAGAACACGGTCGTCCTGACGACGGCACGAACCCGACGGGATTCTTCAATGCCGAGTTCTACGTGGGGCTCAAGCCATACAACGAGTGGACCGGACGGTATCACACCAAGCCGGAGCTCATTGCGTCGATCGACAAGAAGCTCGCGTCGTTCCCCGGAATCACATTCAACTACACGCAGCCGGCCGAAGATGCGGTAGACGAGGCGGAGACGGGGTTGAAGAGCTCGCTGGACGTAAAGATCTTCGGCCCAGACCTGGCGGTTCTGCAGGAGCGTGGCAAGGAGATCAGGCGCGTGCTCAATACCGTGCGCGGTGTCGATCACGTCATTCTGGTTCAGGAGCTTGGCCAACCAGCGCTTACGGTGGACGTGCAGCGCGACAAGATTGCTCGATACGGATTGAGCGTGGCCGACGTCAACGGAATCATTGAAGCGGCGGTTGGCGGATCAGCCGCAACGCAGGTAGTGCAGGGCGAGCGGCTCTTCGATCTTGTAGTGCGACTGGCGCCGCAGTTCCGCCGAACGGCGGACGAGATCGGCAACGTTCTCATCGCGACTCCGGGCGGTGGACAGATTCCGCTGAGAGAGGTCGCCAATCTCCAGATCACCAGCGGCGCGTCATTCATCTATCGGCAGGACAACTCGCGCTACATTGGCGTGCAGTCCGCGGTCGATGGGCGCGACCTCGCGAGTGCTGTAGACGAGGGGCGGCGTGCAGTTGCCGCACAGGTCAAACTGCCGCCGTGCTACCGGGTTGTGTGGTGCGGCGAGTTCGAGGAGTACACGGCGTCACGCCGACAATTGCAGATCGTGCTCCCGATCACCATTGCGCTCATCTTCATTCTGCTGTTCGCGCTTTACCACAACTTCAAGTTCCCGTTCATAACAGTGGTCGGCGTGCTGCTGTCTGCGCCGCTCGGTGGTCTCGTCGCACTGTGGTGGTCGGGAACGCCATTCTCCGTCTCGTCGGGGATTGGATTTCTCGCGCTGTTCGGAGTGTCGGTACAGACGGCGGTGGTTTACATCTCTTACGCCAACGAGCTGCGACTCGGCGGGCTTGGAATTCACGAGGCGACGCGGGAAGCGGCGCTACTCCGGCTCCGGCC
>JBPCNJ010000059.1:0-5196 GCA_051001375.1 Gemmatimonadaceae bacterium | reverse complement strand
CCTCGGATCAATGCTGATTCTTTGGTGCGCCGCACGAGCCGCGATATCCAACGACACGAGATTGGTCCTCCTCGTCGCCTATTTGTGCGGCCTCGCGTGGTCCCTGCACCTGACTGCGCTGCTGTCTGTGCCCGCGGCGCTGCTGCTGCTGTTGCCTAGGGTGCCCGCGCGACCGTACTTCCCGCTCGCGCGTCAGCCGCTCATCCTGGTCGCAATCCTTGTGCTCGTCGTGCTCGGCGCGTCAGCCGTCCTGTTCATGCTCGTGCGTTCTGCGCACGACCCGGCAGTGAACCAGGCCAACCCCGCAACCTTTCGCGCCCTCGCCGATGCCGTGCAGCGGCGGCAGTACGACGTCGCTCCGATGTGGCCCCGCCGCGCACCCTTGTGGTTGCAGTTCGGCAACATCTTCGAGTACGCTGACTGGCAGTTCGCGCTGGGGCTCGCGCCCGCGCCACCGCCCGCGCTACTTCGGACGCCATTCACAGTCGCGTATGCCCTGCTCGGCATCTATGGCTCCGTGTGCCACTACCGCGCTGACATGACTAGCTGGCGCGCTTGGATGCTCCTGCTCGTGAGCACCAGCATCGGTATCGTGCTCTACCTCAACCTGCGCGCGGGAGCCTCGTACGGCTACGGCGTGCTACCTCCGGGCGCGCTGCACGAAGCCCGTGATCGCGACTACTTCTTTACATGGGCATTCGTAGCCTGGGGCGCATGGGCCGGATTTGGCGCCGCGACACTCGCTACAACCTGCGTGAATCGCCTCGTCTCTGCACGCTCTCAACGTGCGGCAAGCGTCGCGCTGGCGATCGGTCTCGCTACTCTACCGTGCGCTCTGAACTGGCGCGCCATCGTCGCCCAACGGCGTGACGAGCACGGTGCCGAAGCGCAGGCCATCCACATGCTCCAGAGCGTGCCGCAACGCGGAATTTTCCTAGCTGTCGGCGACAACGACACCTATCCGCTCTGGTACATGCAACAGGTCCGCGCGTTCCGGCGCGACGTAATAGTGGTCACGCTGCCGCTCCTCGCTCCCGTGTGGTACCGCCAGGAGCTACAACGTCGCTACCAACTGCTGGATTCGGCCTTCGTTCGCGACTGGCGCGGTATCCCCGCAACTGTAGCCGAGTTACGCAAGCACGCATTAGCTCAGGGCAGGGTAGTGATACGCTCAAGGCTCCCGGTGAATTCGGCAATTCCCAAGTAGCCCATAGCTGCATCCTGTAGATCCGGACAACCCTGTCCGAGGTATTCCGATAGGTTAACGGGATCTACAGGACGACTATTTCGGGCGATGTTACAACGTCCGCTAGTACCTGTAGTGCTCCGCCTTGTACGGCCCCTCGATCGGCACGCTGATGTACTCAGCCTGCTTCGGGCTCAACTCAGTGAGTCTTACACCGAGCTTACCGAGGTGCAGGCGAGCAACTTTCTCGTCCAGCTTCTTCGGGAGCGTGTACACGCGATTCTCGTAATCATCGGCGTGCAGGTGCAACTCGATCTGCGCCATCACCTGGTTGGTAAAGCTTGCCGACATTACAAAACTCGGATGCCCCGTAGCGCAGCCGAGGTTGAGCAACCGACCCTCGGCAAGAATGAGCACGCTGTGCCCGTCCGGGAAAACCCACTCGTCGTACTGCGGCTTTATCGTGATTCGCTCGATGCCCGGGTTCTTCTGTAACCCCGCCATGTCGATCTCGTTATCGAAGTGGCCGATGTTCCCGACAATGGCTTTGTCCTTCATGCGTGCCATGTCGTTCGCCGTGATGATGTCGCGGTTCCCCGTCGCGGTGACGAAGATGTCCGCGGTCGATACCACGTCTTCCAGCGGTGCGACCTGGTAGCCCTCCATTGCTGCCTGAAGCGCGCAGATCGGATCGATCTCGGTAATCACGACGCGTGCGCCCTGACCGCGCAACGCCTGCGCGCATCCCTTGCCGACGTCACCGTAGCCACAGATCACCGCCACCTTGCCGGCCAGCATCACGTCGCTCGCGCGCAGCATCCCGTCAGTGAGTGAGTGCCTGCAACCATACAGGTTGTCAAACTTGCTCTTGGTCACAGAGTCATTCACGTTGATGGCCGGGAAGAGAAGCTCTCCGCTCTCCATCATCTGATACAGCCGATGAACACCGGTAGTCGTCTCCTCTGACACACCGCGAACCGACTCCGCCGCGCGCGTCCAACGCCCCGGGTTGTTTGCAATCTCCCGACGAATGAGATCAAGGATGACGCCCAGCTCTTCCGGATCGTTTTCCGGATCAAACTCTGGAACGCTCCCCGCCTTCTCGTACTCGGCGCCCTTGTGTACCAGTAGGGTGGCGTCGCCACCGTCGTCCAGGATCAGGTTCGGCCCTGTGCCGTCGGGCCACATCAGCGCCTGGTCAGTGCACCACCAGTACTCCTCCAGCGATTCGCCCTTCCACGCATACACGGGAATCCCGCGCGGCTCACCCGGTGTGCCGTTCTTGCCTACCACGACCGCGGCCGCCGCATGGTCCTGCGTCGAAAAGATATTGCACGAAACCCAGCGAACATCCGCGCCCAGCTCGGCCAACGTCTCGATCAGAACTGCCGTCTGCACGGTCATGTGCAGCGAGCCCATGATCTTGGCGCCCTTGAGCGGAAGCTGTCCCCTATACTCTTCACGAATCGACATGAGGCCGGGCATCTCGAATTCGGCGAGCCGGATCTCGTTGCGGCCGAACTCCGCCAGCGAAAGATCAGCCACCTTGAAGGGAGGACGGTTCGTATCCGCGGTGTCTGGGAGGCGCTCGTCGGTGCTATTTGGTGCGACTGTCGTAGCCATTGTGGATATCAGAAAGTTGAGCGTCCGGTAACTCTGCCGGACGCGGTGGTGCCGGAAGTCTCTCCAGCAGAGGAATTGCTCTACGCCAATAGCGGTGAGGCTGGTGCTGATGCGACTGCGCCCTTCTCGGACGCGACCTGCAACGGCCGCCGAGCCGACGCGGCGAATAGCGTCGGGCCCTTCGCCCCCGGGTCTGCCGGAAGCGCGTGATACCGGAGTTCACCGAGCCCCGCCTGCTCGGCCCAGCGCTCCAGGTCACCCGCCGCGAAGCCCTGCCACACGTGTCCCATCAGATCGCGGAACTCGCCCCGATCATGCGGCATCATGTCTACCACCAGAACGCGCGCGTTTCGCTTCAGAACTCGACACACCTCGCTCAGTACCTCCGCCGGGTCTGCGGTATAGTGAAGAACCAGGAAGAGCAACGCGGCATCCAACGATTCGTCGTCAATTGGGAGCGCTCCGAGATCGCCCTCGCGTACCTTGACGTTGTCGTGCCCTGACAGCCGCTTGCGTGCCGCCGACAGCATCGCCGCGGACTCATCTACCGCAACGACCTGCGCCACAAACGGTGCTAGAAGCTCGGTTACCTGGCCCGTGCCGCACCCCAGATCACCGATCGTCCACCTTTCATCCAGCAGGCCAAGTAGTCCGACCAGATCCGCGCGCTCGCCAAAGAGTTCGGCCCGGAGCCGGTCCCATTCGCCCGCGGCAGTCGAGAAGAATTCCTGCGACGCGCTCCGCCGTAAAGCCAGCACTGACCGCAGACGCCCCGCATCCTGCTGCGCCGCTGGCGATGCGCTCACCTGCTCGCGTACCAGGTTCCACAGCCGTCGCGGACTCGCGTCCAGGCGATCCGTGAGCGAGCGATACCGGCGACTGGTTCCGTCGGCGCGCGATGTCACCCAGTCGCCGTCACCCAACACCTTCAGGTGGCGACTTACCGTTGATTGCGGCAACTGCGTAACCGAGCACAGCTCAGATACGGTCAACTCGTGACGGTCCAGCAACACGAGCAGCCGGCTTCTGGTCGGGTCGGATAAGGCGCTTAGTCGGTCGAAAATGGTAGTCATGTATCCGTCTATCCGGATAGAAAGATATAGCATTTATGTCCATTCCGGAAGGCCACACCGTCGCCCCGCTGCTGGGACTTACGACCGCGCCGTGGTCGCGATGCACCGATTGTGGCCGCACCGCGACGAAGGGTCCGTCCGCGCGGCAGGAGCCGCGCCTTCCATTAGATTCCCGGCCTATGCTTTTCCCGGACCTCGCTGACCGCCTCGCGGACATACGCGGACGTGTGGCGCTCGCTGCAGACCGCGGCGGTCACGGGCAGAAGGTGCGCATTGTCGCCGTCACGAAGACGCATGGCCCGGAGGCTGTTGCAGAAGCGTGGGACGCCGGCCTGCCCGATTGCGGCGAGAACCGAGTACAGGAGGCGCTTCAGAAGATGAGCTGCGTCGACATTCCTGTTATTTGGCACCTCATCGGCCACCTTCAGCGCAATAAGGTTCAGGCTTTGGATCACTTCGCCCTGCTTCATTCGCTCGACAGCCGCCGGTTGGCCGACGCGATCTGCGAGTTTGGGATCAATCGGAGGCGGGCCGTCGATGCGTTGGTCCAGGTAAATACCTCTGACGAGGCAACCAAGGGCGGATTCACCCCCGAGGAGTTGCGCGTCGAGGCGGATCGACTCACAGGGCTGCCCGGCATCTGTATTCGCGGTGTTATGACCATGGCGCCCCTCAGTGCGTCTGAACTGGTAATGCGGCAGACATTCGCTGGTGCTCGACACGCGCTCCAGGTGCTGGAGCAGGCCGGTCACCCCGCGACGGAGCTGTCCATGGGGATGTCCAACGATTATGAGATCGCCGTCGAGGAAGGTGCCACCCTGGTCCGACTTGGCACGGCGCTCTTTGGAGTACGCGAGCAATGATTGACGAAGCCTTCCACCTAACTTCCCTGGACGTCCGCCGCTACGACTTCGGCCGGTCGCTACGCGGCTACGATCCCGCGCGCGTGGATCAATTTCGCGAGCAGGTCGCCGACGAGATGGAACGTCTCGCGCGCGTGAACCAGGATCTGGACCAGAAGGCGCGGTCCTTTCATGAGCAGCTTCGCGCATTTCGCGAGCGCGACCGAGCGCTGAATGAGGCGCTGGTCTCCGCGCAGCAGATGCGCCAGGACACCAAGGAGCAGGCCGAGCGTGAAGCGGGGCTGATCGTGCGCGAAGCCCAGGCTGAAGGCGAGCGGTTTATCGAGAGCGCGCGCTCAGAGGTCAGGCGCGTTCCGGCTGAGCTGGAGGCGCTGACGCGCTCGCGCCGAGACTCTCTCGCGCAGATGCGCACGTTAATCAAGCGACACCTCTCCGAGATCGACGCCTCTGA
>JBPCNJ010000058.1:0-4916 GCA_051001375.1 Gemmatimonadaceae bacterium | reverse complement strand
ACCCCCTGCTCTACCGGTCCATCGCGTCCGCGTTCACCACTGATTCGGCGATGTCGCTCAGCTTCTGGTCGGCGTCCTCTTCATCTTCCAGCGTCTGCTGCAGCAGCTCCGCCTGGTCCTGCATCCCGAGTGTGTCGGCGTAGGTGCAGACACAGCCGTAGCCCGCCATCTCATAGTGCTCCACGCGCTGAGCGGCGGCAATCAGTGCCGCGTCCAACACGTCCGAGTCAGTGTACTTGTTCATTACTTCGTCGCCTTCGGAAAGGATGCCCTGCATTCCCTTGCAGGTCTCGTTTCCAGCCTTCTCGCCCAACTGTTGGAACACTTGCTCCAGACGTTGCACGTGCTGCCGCGTCTGCTGCTCGTGTTCATTAAAGGCATCGCGCAGCTCCGGATGTGACGCTTTCTGCGCCATCTTCGGAAGCGCTTTGAGAATCTGCTGCTCACCGCTGTAAAGATCGTTGAGCTGGTCGATGTAGAGCTTCTTCAGGCCGTTGTTGTCCTGCATGCTGTCTCCTGGATGTTGAAGTGGCGTGCGGCTCGCTCCGCAACCGGTGACCGGTATTGGAGCACGAGGCAGATGCTGGACCGGAGTGGGCTACCCGTGCCGAACGTTCGCGCCCCGAAGCGAGCTGTCCGATGGAGCCGCTCGGGAGCCAGTAGCGGGCCGCATCCACAACCAAAATGGGCCGTATTCGCTGTAACCACTCGCCCGAATAAGCCCTAAATTTCCGCACATGCCCAAGCCGCAACGTAAGGAAGAAATTCTTCGCTCCGAGTTGCCACCGACGCTCCCGTTGATGGCGCTGCGCTCAACTATCGTATATCCGCTCGGCACCATTGCCGTGCAGATGGGCGCGCCGGAAAATCTGGAGCTGCTCAAGGCGCACGATGAGCCCGGTCTCATTGTCGCGCTCGTAGTCGCCACCGGTGATCCTGAAACCGATGCTGACCTGCATCGGTTCGTGGGGCGCGTGGGCGTGGCGGCTCGTATACACGAGCGCATCAACCTTCCCGGCGACACGGTCCAGACCGCGCTGCAGGGGCTGAGGCGCATCATCATCGACGGGATCGTGCACAAGACGCCATATCCGGTCGCTGAAGTCAACCCCGCCAACGAGGCAGCCGCGGACGCGATCGAGGTGGACGACCTGATCACACGCGTTGTCTCCTCAACGGAGACGCTGGCGGAGTTAATCGATCGCATCCCGGACGAGGTGCCAGCGATCCTCAAGATGAACATCTCCGATCCTGGCCGCTTTGCCGATCTCGCCGCGACCAACATGAACTTTCGGATCGCTGACCGGGATGAGGTGCTGCAGCGACTGGACATCGGCCAACGGTTGCGCTTCCTGCTCACAAGGCTGGAACGCGAGGTTGCGCGCGCGCGAGTGGTTGAGGACGTGAAGCGTCAGACTGAGATCAAGATCGAGCAACACCAGCGCGAGTTCTACCTGCGGCAGCAGCTTCGCGCGATCCAGTCAGAGCTGGGCGAGACGGATCCGGGCGAGAAGGAGTCGGTACAGTTGCTCAAACGGGTCGAGGATGCCAACCTGCCGGAGCGAGCGCTGGCAGAGGCGAAGCGGGAAACCGAGCGGCTACGCCAGTTATCGCCTGCATCTAGCGAGTATCAGGTGATACGCACATATCTCGATTGGGTCCTATCGCTTCCTTGGAACGAGTGCACGGGTTCCAACGAGATCGAGCTAAAAACGGTGGAGAATGCGCTGGATTCGCGTCACTACGGCCTGTCCGATGCGAAGGAGCGAATCATCGAGTATCTGGCCGTGCGCAAGCTCAAGGGTGGCGATCAGCACGGCCCCATCCTCTGCTTCACGGGCCCCCCGGGAACGGGCAAGACGTCACTCGGCGAAGCTATCGCGGCGGCGATCGGGCGTGAGTTTTATCGCATCTCTGTGGGCGGCGTGCGCGACGAGGCTGAGATCCGCGGGCACCGGCGCACGTACGTCGGCGCCATGCCGGGGCTCGTCATCCAGGCGCTTCGGCGCGTGCAGGTACGCGACCCGGTGCTCATGATCGACGAGATCGACAAGATGACCCACGGGGGATCATCGGGTGATCCGACGGCGGCAATGTTGGAGGTGCTGGACCCGTCACAGAACAAGACGTTTGTCGATCACTATCTCAACCTTCCGTTCGACCTGTCCTCGGTGCTATTCATCTGCACGGCGAACAACCTGTTCGACATTCCGCCGGCGCTGCGCGACCGCATGGAGGTCATCAAGATCTCCGGCTACACGGTTGAGGAGAAAGTGGAGATCGCCTGGCGGTATCTGCTGCCGCGGCTGCTGGACGAGCACGGCATCTCGGACAAGGACATCCAGTTCACGGACGAGGTACTGGGCTTCATCGCGAATCGGTATTCGCGCGAAGCCGGACTACGCAACTTTGAGCGCAACCTGGCGTCCATCATGCGCAAGCGCGCGCGGCGTAAGGCAGAGGGTGAGGAGGGCGCGTGGATCATAGATCTCGCACGCGTGAACGAGATTCTGGGGAACCCGCGTTATACGGTTGAAGAGGCGGAGATGGAGCCTGAGATCGGCGCCGTTACAGGCCTCGCGTGGACGGCGACGGGCGGCGACCTCATGCAGATCGAAGCGCTGCGCATGCCTGGTACTGGTCGCCTGATCGTCACCGGGCAGCTCGGTGACGTGATGCGCGAGTCCGTCGATGCCGCGTACTCGTACGTGCGTGCCCGTGGGGCGGCGCTCGGGATCGCGAATGAGGAATTCAAGGACACCGACATCCATATCCACTTCCCAGCCGGCGCGATTCCCAAGGATGGGCCGAGCGCCGGCGCGGCGGTGACGCTGGCAATTGCGAGCGTGCTGAGCAGGCGGCAGGTGCGGCGCGATCTCGCGCTCACCGGCGAAGTAACGCTACGCGGCAAGGTGCTGGAGATCGGCGGCGTCAAGGAAAAAGTGCTCGCAGCGTATCGAGCCGGGCTGCGTGAAGTTGCGATGCCCAGGGCGAACGAGAAGGATCTACGCGACATCCCCAACGAAGTCCGGCAGGCGATGAGTTTCAGCTTCGTTTCCAACATGGACGACGTGCTGCGCCTCGCGCTGCTTTCGGCACCGGAGTCACCTATGGATGACGCGGCGACGGAGCCGGACACGCCAGCGGAGGTCGTAGAGGCCGCGTTGCAATTGGCGACGCGGTAGTCGTTACAGCACGCGGGCGAGGGTGTACAGAATAAGCCCAACCAGTCCGCCCACCAGAGTTCCGTTCACTCGCACGAACTGCAGATCGCGTCCGATCTGCAGTTCGATTCGGCGTGAAGTCTCGGCCGGATCCCACGCGCTCACGGTCTGCGCGATCAGCTGAGCGATTTCAGGGCGCGCGGCCTCAACCACAGCAAGGATCGCTTCGTCCATCCATCCTGTCACTTTCTCGGCCAGTGCTGAATCCGAAAGGACCGCGCGTGCAAAATCGGCGATGGCGGCTTCCACCCGTCCGGCGGGCGCGTCGCCAGGACGCGCGGCATAGGCCACCAGCCGCGCCTTGACATCGGTCCACAACGACGCAGAGAACTCACGCACGGCGGGGTGTGTGAGAAGCTCGTTCTTCATCTCCTCGGCGCGCGCGATTGTCACGGGTGAGCTTTGCAGACGATCGATGAATCCGGCGACCGCTTGGTCGAACCGCTTGCGCAGCGGGTGATTGGGATCGGCGCTGACCTCGCGCAGAGTGCGGCCGATCCCATCCACGACCCGATCAGATATCTTGGAGTCCACGATCCCCGGAATCCACCACGGCGTCTGCTCGCTCACCTTCTCGCGAATGATCTCGTCGTTCTCGTCGGCGAGCTTGGCCACGAGGCGGAGCGCCTCGTCGAGCAGTTCCTGGTGCCGATTACCGGCCGTGACGAGTCGCAGGACACGACCCAGGATTGGAGCGACACGCACGCTGCGCATACGTTCGGCGGCAGTACGATCGATGAACGACTGCACGTCGTCATCGCGTAACACAGCGGCCCCCGCCGCGAGCGCGTGAGCCGCCGCGCGTGTAACAGCGCGCGAGTGTTCTGGCTCGGCAATCCAACGCGCTCCACGTTCGCCCAAGCGCAGCGCAGCCAACTTGCGTCCCACAACGTCGCGCGAAAGAAAGTGCTGTTGCACGAAGTTGCCGAGCGCGCCTCCGATGCGGTCCTTTCGCGCCGGCACAATCGCCGTGTGTGGGATGGGTATGCCGAGCGGGTGACGGAACAGCGCGGTCACCGCAAACCAGTCCGCCACGCCACCGACCAATGAAGCTTCCGCGGTCGCTCTCACGTATCCGAGCCAGGGCCACGCCACGCGCGACCCCAGCACCAGCGTCACAACGTACACCACGCCCGCGGCGATGAGCAGGAGCAGCGCAACGCGCTTCATGCTCGCAAGTCGCTCGCGCTTTAACTCCTCATCGGGTAATGGCGGAAGCTCGGTGAATACGGGCTGGGACATGTACTACGCAACATAATCACACAGCCAGCGGGTCACGTCTGCGATTCGCGCGAACCGCTTTCGCGGTAACATGAACCAGCGTCGCGTAGACCGCGCCACACCGCCCGGCCCGAGTTACGTCTACGGCACCTTCGGGACGTCGTAGAACTCCACGCGGTTGCTCGACGTCAACGGGACGGCGATGCGGTTGTGCCTGGCGTTGTAGCCGATGTCGGCGCAACCGTTGACGCGTTCGATAACGGGCACTAGTCGATCTCGGATGAGCACGTCGACGCTCGAGGTCGCCTGGCTGCAGACAAATAGGGTTCCGTCGCGCGTCACGATTACGCCATCAAACTGACCGGGTCCGGTCACGAGAGGCGTTGGTTGCGCTTGACCGGGCCCCCATGCGTGCACAGCATAGATGCACACAACCCGGACAACTGCATCGTTCGCTTCATCATGCTATTC
>JBPCNJ010000057.1:0-3479 GCA_051001375.1 Gemmatimonadaceae bacterium | reverse complement strand
GGCTGCCTTGTTATACTCGCGCTCCTCGCTGGAGGTGCCTACTACTGGTGGATGGTGCGAGTGAACACCGCCGCGCCAGCAGTAGCCGCGTCCGGAGTCTGGCGCCCAGTCAGTCCGGCCGACGGAGCCGCTGCAGCTGCCGCGGTTGACTCATTAAGAATGGCGCGCGGAAAGGTTTTTGCCAACCTGACGCCCTCCCAGGCCGTGGCCTACCTGCTCCAGGAGAGCTCGAAGCAGCTCCCGCCCAACGCCACCGACGTGGCCGCGATGGTCTCGGGCGACCAGCTTCATCTGCGCGCGGTGGTGTCGCTGCGAGATCTCGGTGGCGCTCAGGTGTTCGGGCCGCTCGTGTCAATGCTGGGCGCTCGTGACACCGTTCAGCTCGCAGGCACGGTCGACCTCCTGCGCCCCGGAATGGCGCAGTTTCATCTGAGCCAGGTCCAGATCCAGAGCATCCGTGCTCCGAAGCAGATGATCCCCGAGCTCGTGAGCCAGCTCCGGCGTCAGTCGCCCGAGGGAATCGCGCCCGACGCGCTCGCGCTGCCACTTCCTCCGTCCGTCGGCGACGTTCGCATCGCCAACGGCAAGGTCACGCTTTACAAGAACGTCCAATAACTCCATGAAAGTTTTCAAGAATTTCATCGCAGGCGAGTGGGTCGAGCCATCAACCGGCGCGTACTTCGAGAACCGGAACCCGGCAGATCGGAACGATGTGATCGGCAAGTTCCCGTTGTCCAACGCCACCGACGTGGATCGCGCGGTCGCGAGCGCCAAGCGCGGCTTCGACATCTGGAAGCGTACCCCCGCTCCGCAGCGCGGCGACATTCTGCGCAAGGTCGGCGACATCATGACCGCTCGCAAGGACGAGATTGCGGACGCGATGACGCGCGAGATGGGGAAGCCGCTCACCGAGACACGCGGCGACGTTCAGGAGGGAATCGACACGGCTTACTACGCGGCCACCGAGGGACGTCAGCTATTCGGGCGCACCGTGCCGTCTGAGCTGCGTAACAAGTGGGCGATGACTTACCGGCGCCCCATCGGCGTCGCTGGGCTCATCTGCCCGTTCAATTTCCCAATGGCCATCCCTACCTGGAAGATGTTTCCAGCACTGGTGTGCGGCAACTCGGTTGTGTTCAAGCCGGCTGAAGATGTACCGCACTCCGGGACCACTCTGATCGAGATCCTGCTCGAGGCTGGTATCCCGCCCGAGGTCGTCCAGCTAGTCCATGGCACATGCGAAGACGTGGGCGCGCCACTGGTGGCGCATCCGGATGTCCCGCTCGTCTCCTTCACCGGATCCACCAGCACCGGCTCGCTCGTCGGCGAGACGTGCGGCCGCATGCACAAGCGCCTGTCGCTCGAGATGGGTGGCAAGAACGCGCAAATCGTCCTGGACGACGCAGACCTCGATCTAGCCCTTGAAGGGGCGCTCTGGGGCGCTTTTGGGACTACTGGCCAACGCTGCACCGCCACCAGCCGGCTCAGTCTGCAGAAGGTGATCCACGACAACTTTCTCGGCATGCTGGTCCAGCGCACCAAGGCGCTGCGGCTGGGCGACGGCCGCAAGAGCGGCACGGAGATCGGCCCGCTCATTAGCGAGGCCGCACTGGACAAGGTGGAGCACTACATCGACGTGGGCCAGGCCGACGGCGGCGATCTTCTGTGCGGCGGCCGGCGTGCGACGGGCAAGGGAATGGACGACGGCTTTTTCTTCGAACCGACCATATTCGCGCGCGTCGAGCCGAATCAGCGTATTGCGTTCGAGGAGATCTTTGGGCCCGTCCTGTCGGTGATCCGCGTATCCACTCCGGAAGAAGCATTCACCGTCAACAACAGCGTCAAGTACGGGCTGTCTGCATCGGTGTACACACGCGATGTCAACGTGTCATTCCGGGCGCTGGAGCAACTCGACAACGGCATAACGTACATCAACGCACCAACGATCGGGGCCGAGGCACATCTCCCCTTCGGCGGGGTAAAGCAAACCGGCAACGGCCACCGGGAGGGAGGCTGGGAGGTTTACGAGTTTTACTCGGAAACGAAGGTCGGATATGTAGACTACTCTGGCTCGCTCCAACGCGCGCAGATCGACACATATATGAGCAGTCCGGACTGACCGATCCTGCCCGGGCGGGTTGCCATCCGCCGGTCCGGGCGTCTTTTGGGCTGGGAGAACAGTGGATAGCAGATGCGCGGATTGATGCGGGGAATTTTGCAGCTGATGGCGTCGGTGGCCCTTTTTCTGGTCACCCGCGCTTTCGTCGTGGAGATGTACAAGATCCCCACGCCCAGCATGCAGCGTACGCTCATGGTCGGCGACTTCCTGGTCGTGGACAAGATGGTGTACGGCCCCGAAGTCCCGTTCACGCATGTGCGGCTCCCAGCGCTGCGGCAGCCGGCCCGTGGCGACGTGATTGTCTTCAAGTGGCCGTCCGATCCATCGATCAACTTCGTCAAGCGCGTCGTCGGTGTTCCAGGCGACACGCTGCTCATGCTGAACGGAGTTCTGCGCCGCAACGGGCGCGTCGTCACGGAGCAGTATGTGACGCATTCCTCACCAGAGACGGATCCATCCGTCGAGGAATTTCGCTGGCAGCGGGACTACCTCGTCCGATCCCTGCACGCGAGTGAGTCTTATTGGCCCTCGCGCAACAATTGGGGCCCGCTGATCGTTCCGACTCGCGATTACTTTGTCCTCGGCGACAATCGCGACAACTCGCTGGACAGTCGGTACTGGGGCTTTGTACCTGACTCGCTCGTTCGTGGGCGTCCACTGTTTGTATACTTCAGCTATCAGCCGGACAGCTCATCGCGCTGGAGTTGGCTCGGGCACGCGCGCTGGCGTCGATTCGGGACGGTAATTCGGTAGTATTCCATGTGGAGCAGCACGTTACCGCACCACTTTGGAACATCCCGTTCGGTAAGCTCGGTAAGTCCGCGCCGAGGCACTACCGGCGGGCACCAGGATCAGTAGAATAAAGTCGAATGAAGGTTCCGGCAGAACGTAAACAAGCAGTCGGCGATGGGCTGCTCGATCAGTACCTTCGCGACATCAGTGCCTACTCGCTCATCAGCCGCGAGGACGAGGCAATGCTCGCGCCGCGCATTCGCGAAGGCGATGATGAGGCACTGAATTGCCTCGTGCGCGCCAATCTGCGCTTTGTCGTCTCCGTCGCAAAGAAATACCAGAACCAGGGCGTCAACCTCTCCGATCTCATCAATGAGGGGAACCTCGGCCTCATGCGCGCGGCCAGGCGCTTCGACGAGACCAAGGGGATCAAGTTCATCTCGTACGCCGTCTGGTGGATTCGTCAGGCCATCCTGCAGGCCCTGGCAGAGCAGTCGCGCATTGTGCGCGTTCCGCTCAACCGCGCGGGTGACATACATCGCGTGGGCAAGCGTGCCGCCTCGCTGCTACAGGAGCTGGGACGCGAGCCGACGCACGGGGAGATTGCCAACGGCACGGACATGAGCGA
>JBPCNJ010000056.1:0-6624 GCA_051001375.1 Gemmatimonadaceae bacterium | reverse complement strand
ACCGCGCTCAGTCCGCTGGCCGGAACACCGGCCCCGGCGAGACACTGCGCCACCGCCGGCCCAACGGCTTCCGTACGTATCCCGCTGACACTGTCGCGCGCGGAGAACTCAACCGACGCTGCAACAGCATCGCCGCTGAGCACCGCTACAGATCCCTCGGCAGTGGAGCTCTCGATCACCAGGACAGTAGCGAGCATCAGCCCGCGAACAGAATGCGCCTGTCCGGCGCGTCCGGCGCATAGTCGAGCGCAATTGGAACGTGATTCGTCGGAAGCTGCGCGCCAGCACGTTCGGGCCATTCCACGATGACCAGCGCGTTAGAGCCCATGATGTCATCCCAACCGATCTGCTCCAGATCGCTCTCCCGTTCCAGACGATAAAGGTCGATGTGAAACACCACCGAGCGTGGCGCGAGGTATTCCTGAACGATCGAGTACGTCGGACTGGTCACCTGCTGCGTGACGCCATAGCCTCGGCAAATTGCCTGCGCTAGCGTGGTCTTGCCAGCCCCCAGTTCACCACTCAGTGCGATGAGCAGTGGTGCGTGTGCACCGGCTCCGAGTTGCTCGCCCCAATGCACCAGCTCGCTCTCGGACATGAGCAGTCGCCCGCGCGACGCGAGCGGAGGGACAACGTGATGATGCGCGTCCACGCTCATCCGCGCCGAAGCGCAGCCAGCGCTCCGGCCCCGGCTGCATTGCCACGACGAGTGTTACCACCGTTCTTCGCACGCAGCTCGAACAACTGATCCCGCAGCCTCGCCGCCGTTTCGAAATCGAGCTCCTTAGCGGCGATCTTCATCTGGTCTTCCAATCCCTTCACAACCGCTTCAAGATCTTCCGGCTTGCCATACGTCGCAGCCGGCTCAGCTACACGTCGAGCCTGGTCCGCCTCACGCGTCTGCCGTTCCACGCGCGCATCCGCCACGCGCGTGATGAAGCGAACCTGATCGATGCTCTTGATCACTCCCTTGGGCGTGATGCCGTGCTCCTCGTTGTACGCGACCTGAATCGTCCGGCGACGCGCGGTCTCATCCATGCAGCGCTGCATCGAGCCGGTAATTCTATCAGCATAGAAAATCGCGCGTCCGTTTACGTGTCGCGCGGCGCGCCCCGTCGTCTGAATGAGCGAACGATCACTGCGCAGGAATCCCTCCTGGTCCGCGTCAAGAATCGCGACGAGTGACACCTCCGGCATGTCCAACCCTTCGCGCAACAGGTTGATGCCCACCAGCACGTCGAAATCGCCCAGTCTCAGTCCGCGAATGATTTCCACGCGCTCGATCGCGTCGATGTCCGAGTGCATGTAGCGCACTCTGACGCCCATCTGCTGCAAGTAGTCGGTTAGATCCTCCGACATGCGCTTGGTGAGCGTCGTTACCAAGACGCGCTCGTTCCGCTGCTCGCGAATCCGAATTTCACTGAGTAGGTCGTCAACCTGGCCGCGGACCGATCGCACCTCGATCTCCGGATCCACCAAACCCGTCGGACGAATGATCTGCTCCACCACCACGCCTTCCCCCAGACGCAGTTCGATCTCGCCCGGTGTCGCGGACACGTTCACCGCACGCGGCGTGAGCGACAGAAATTCATCGAAGGTGAGCGGGCGATTGTCCAACGCGCTGGGCAGCCGGAAGCCGTAGTCCACCAGCGTCAGCTTGCGCGCGCGGTCACCGTTGAACATGCCGCCAATCTGCGGCAGCGTGACGTGCGACTCGTCCACCACTACGAGGAAGTCTTCGGGGAAATAGTCGAACAGGCACGCCGGACGCTCGCCCGGCTCCCGACCGGCCAGGTGGCGCGAGTAGTTCTCGATTCCGGCGCATGTCCCAATCTCCAGCATCATCTCGATGTCGAAGTTGGTGCGCGATTCGAGTCTCTGCGCTTCCAGCAGCTTGTTGGTCGCGCGAAGCTCCTGCAGCCGGTCAGCCAACTCAGCCTGAATCCGCCGCACAGCGCGCTCAATCGTTGGGCGGTTGCTCACGAAGTGCTTGGCCGGATAGATCGCCGCACGCTCGAGCGCCGTTATCACGTTTCCAGTGAGCGGATCAATTTTGCTGATGCGCTCGATCTCGTCACCCCACAGCTCGATACGAACGCCCTGCTCCTCATACGCCGGAAGTATCTCGACCGTATCACCGCGCACGCGGAACGTGCCGCGCTCGAACGCAACGTCGTTGCGGCCGTACTGAATGTTCACCAGCGCGCGCAGGATGTCGTCGCGCGCAATCTTCTGACCGCGCTCGAGCGTGACCATGTGCTCGCGATACGACACCGGGTCTCCCAGTCCGTAGATCGCCGAGACCGTCGCAACGATAATAACATCGTCGCGCTCCATGAGACTGGACGTCGCGCGCAAACGGAGCCGATCTATGTCCTCGTTGATCGACGCGTCCTTCTCGATGTACGTGTCCGTTGTCGGGACGTACGCTTCCGGTTGGTAGTAGTCGTAGTACGAGATGAAGTACTCGACCGCGTTATTTGGAAAGAAGCTCTTGATCTCGCCGTACAGCTGCGCGGCCAGCGTCTTGTTGTGCGACAAGACTAGCGTCGGCTTGCCGTGAGCGGCGATGACGTTTGCCATCGTCATGGTCTTGCCGGAGCCGGTCACGCCAAGCAGTGTCTGAAATCGGTCCCCCCGCTCGAGCCCGGCCGTCAGCTCGGCGATCGCTGCCGGCTGGTCACCCGCGGGCTGGAACGGAGCCTGAAGATTGAACGTTGCCATGGATACCGAAATTTAACCGAAGATGCGCCCGAACGGTCGTTCCAAATCACCGAGTAGATCGTGCCACGCCGCTCAACTACACTGCCGCGCAAAACGCCTCCGGGAAGCTATCCCCGGCCTGCTTCCGCCAAGGCGTGCGCGCAGTTAATCAGCGCAATGTGGGTGAAGCCCTGCGGAAAGTTGCCCAGAAATGACCCCGTTGCGGGGTCCAACTCCTCGCTGTACAGGCCCAGATGATTGGCGTGCTTCAGCATGCGTTGAAAGATACGCTCCCCCTGCTCCGCCTCGCCGGACAGGACGAGCGCCTGAGCCAGCCAGAAGGTGCAGATCGAGAACACGCCCTCGCCCCCATCCAGTCCGTCGTCGTTGCGGTACCGATACACCAGCTCCCGGTCCTCGCTCGTCAGCTCCCTCAACGTAGCGGCGATGGTCCCCTTCACGCGCGGATGGTCGGGCGGAAGAAACCCAACCATCGGGATAACCAGATTCGCGGCGTCCAGCGCCTCGCTGCCGTAATACTGCACGAAGCTGTCTTTGCTGTCGCTCCAGCCACGTTGCATGACCTCGTTCCACACCGCGTCGCGCTCGCCGCTCCAGCGCTCAAGGTCGGCCGGAAGCTCAAACTCTTGCGCCATGCGGACGCCACGATCCAGCGCCACCCAGCACATCACCTTGCTCATCACGTAGTTCTGCGCACCGGCTCGCACTTCCCAGATCCCGCTATCGCGTCGCCGCCAGTTGGACGCAACCCAGTCCACCAGGCGGCTCAACGACGTCCACGTTCCCTCACCCACGGTTTCGGTGCGACTCCACAGGAACGCGGTCGCCAGCACCTCACCGTATACGTCCAGTTGTAGCTGGTCGTGTGCACCATTGCCAATTCTGACCGGGGCCGACTCGCGATAGCCTTCCAGTTGCGGTAGCGTGGACTCTCGCAAATCGCGACTCCCATCCACGCCATACATGATCTGCAGGTGCGCATCGGTTGCCTTTCGCGTTATGCGGCGCAGAAAGCCCATGAACGCGCTCGCCTCTCCCAGTTGTCCAATCGCTTGCAGCGCGTCGAGAGTGAAGGCGGAATCGCGCAGCCACGTAAAGCGATAATCCCAGTTGCGCGATCCGCCGATCTCCTCCGGGAGCGATGTCGTGGGTGCCGCGACGATCGCGCCGGTTGGCTCGAAGCACAGCAGCTTGAGCGTGAGCGCTGAGCGTTCCACAACCGCGCGATGGGCGCCGCGATACGCAATATGGGATACCCACGCGTCCCAAAACATTACTGTTTCGCGCAACCGCTCATCCGAACGATAATCCGCGATTGGAAGAACCTCATCGTCAGCGTACCGAAGCACGAACGATGCGACGCCGTCGCACTCGAGCCGTAGACTTGCGCTCGCGCATCCCGGTTCCATGCGCCACCATAAATCCAGCGGAGCCGACAGTGCGAGCGCCTCGTCCTCGTCATCTGTCGCAAGAACGCCGTTACGGCGCGGCACCAGACGCGTTGCCGTGGATGCGTAGTTGAGACGCGGCTGGAATTCGACAAGAACGTCCACGCTTCCGCGCGTGCATTTCGCCTGCCGATGGATTTCGGCGAACCGACCTCGCCGTCCTTCGCTATCTACTGGCATGAAGTCAGACACTTCCATCACGCCGCCAGATGCACCGTGGAACGTCGTGATCAGCACGTTGGTCGCCGGAAGATACCGCTGCTCGACAGTATGTCGCTCGGCGGGTGCTATCCGAAAGCGTCCTCCATGGGCTGAGTCGAGGATTGCCGCGAATGTCGATTGCGACGGGAAATCCGGAAAACAGCACCAATCGATCGATCCGTTAAGCCCCACTAGCGCCGCCGTACGCATGTCGCCAATTATGCCATACGCGGAGATTGGCAAATACGCGGTATCATCACGAATCCTGGCTCCAGTGGGTACGGCGTACGGTCCACTCATCATGCACTGCGTTCGGCAAGGAGAACGAGCATCCTATGTACGTCACCGGGGCTGTCGAGACGGTACTTTGCCGCAGTCGCATCTTCGCCCGTTCCGACCTTTACCGTCACCGCTCGCGGAAGTCCGAAGAGAGCTCGAAATGCGTGCTCGTCCGTGACGTCGTCTCCGGCAAACAGAATCGCGCCATCGGTACTACCCCCGAAGACTTCGTGCACGAGGCGCATCGCAGCCGTACCCTTGTTGACCGCGGTTTTCGGGAGAATGTTGAGCACGCTCTTTCCGCCTTCCACTGCGACGCCATGGGAAGCCGCGATCTTTCTGACCTGAGATAGCAACGCGTCGATTTTATTTGGCGCGACGTGCCGGTAGTGCACGCTGAGACTGTAGTTCTTGTGCTCCAGCAGTGCTCCTGGAAAGGCATCAACAACCTTGGCAAGCTCGCCCGCTGCCGCGCCGACGGCTGCCGCCTCCGCGTTCCAACTACCCTCGATTTCCGTTTCGCCGCTCGCGTGCGCGATCTCAATCCCATGATTCCCGTGTATGTGCACGCCACGCACGGGCACCATTCGCCGCGCGTCGCGCACTGCACGACCAGTTACGAGAGCGACGTGCACTCCGGTCGTGTTCGATAGCCGCTGCACCGCGACCCGAGCTATTTCTGGTACGGTCGCCTCGTCGGGTACCGGCGCGAGGTCACTCAGCGTGCCATCTATGTCCAACATTACGAGGAGCGGAGTGCCGTGCAACAACGCGGCGATACGCTCTGGCGAATCAACCATCACTGCCTAGCCACTGCCTAGCGTGCTCCCGCAACGTTCGTGCGTACGTTTTGGGCGGCACCGAGTACTGCGTCCATCCAGTCCTGGATGGTCCAACTGAGTAGTCGTTCGCGCATCACGACCATCCGTTCGCGGCGCTCATCCGGCGGCATGTCCAGCGCGGTGCAGATCCCCTCCGCAAACGCGTCGATGAAGAACGGGTTGACGAGCACCGCCCCGTCCAGCTCGTCGGCGGCTCCGGTGAAGCGACTGAGCACGAGAACACCGTCGCCGCCTGCCTGGCACGCGATAAACTCTTTGGCGACGAGGTTCATTCCGTCCTGCAGCGAGGAGACTAGACACACGTCGGCAGCCGCGTACACGGCCGCGAGCAGATCGGCGTCGACATTGTCGTGCACGAGAACTATCGGCCGCCATTTCTCGGTACCGAAGCGGTCGTTGATGGCATCCACGTACTGCATCACCTCACGCTCGAGATCCGCATACGCTGGTACGTCGGTGCGGGACGGTGTTGCGACCAGCAGAACCGTAAAGCTCTCACGCCGTGCCGCGCTTTCGGCCCACACGTGCTCCAGCGCGCGCAGCCTGCGGACAATCCCCTTGGTATAGTCTACGCGATCAACACTTACAAGCAGTTTGTGGCCGTCGGCTGCATAACGCGTACGCAGCGAGGCGGTGACCTCACGCGTCCGTGGCAACGACGCGAGCCGCTCCCATTCACCCACGTCGATACTGATCGGGAACGCAGCGACTCTTATCACTCGCCCTTGAAAGTCAACGGTGCTCGCGCCGTAATCCACGTGTCCCGGCATCAACCGCTCTACGCAGTCGAGGAAGTTGCGGACGTATCCCTCCGTCTGAAATTCGAGCAGATCGTTTCCGAGAAGACCGTGCAGCAACGCGTCGTGAACGTCGAATGCAATGAGCCGAAACACGTCGGGCGGTGGAAACGGGATGTGCCAGAAGTGATGAATGAGCGCGTCCGGCACCAGCGCGCGTATCAATGCGGGCGCGAGCGCAAAGTGGTAATCCTGGATCCACACCATCGGAGAGCCACCGACACGCGCGGCTTCCTCGGCTACAGCCGCGGCGAATCGCTCGTTCACAGCTGAATAACGCTCCCAGTGGCTGGTGCGAACTTCCAGGTACTGAATGAACATGTGGCACAGCGG
>JBPCNJ010000055.1:0-4141 GCA_051001375.1 Gemmatimonadaceae bacterium | reverse complement strand
GGATGAAGGAGAGCCCGGCCACGGACGTGGACCGCAACACGTTGGACGCAATGACGAAACTCGGCATGGTCGCCACCGCGATCACACTTCCGGACTTGCCGTACGACAGTCTCAACCTGATCCTCTTCGCCGAAGCGGCAGCAGCCTTCGAGGAGCTCACGCTCAGCGGACGTGCGGATCAGCTCAGGGTGCAGGTGGCCGACGCCTGGCCCGATCTCTTCCGTGAGGCGCGCTTTCTCTCAGCCGTGGACTTCGTTCAGGCAGATCGCTTTCGGCGCACCGTGGCGGCCGAGATGGAGCGTGTGATGTCGCAGGTAGATATGCTGCTGGTACCATCGCTGCGCGATGAGATGCTGGTCATCTCCAATTTTACCGGTCACCCCTCACTGACGCTGCGCACGGGTTTCGTGCAGGTGTCGGAGGCGCGCAGCGACTGGGCGCCTGATCCGGCGCATCCGCTGCCCAAGTTCTCGCCGCCACGCCGCGTGCCGCACGGTGTCACTCTGATCGGACGACTATTCGACGAGGGGACGATTGCGAGCGCGGGCGTCGCGCTTGAGCGCTCGCTCGGCGTGGTAGGCGAACGGCCGCCGGGGTTCTAAGGTTGCGCGGCAAATCAACCTGCGTTTGGCATAGCGCGTGCGAGTTACGCCCGATGCGCGCACATCGCGCCTCGCTACTTTCAACCGGAATCGCACCATGATGCAGCATCGGGCTCGTTTAATTGCCGTCGTCGCACTGACCGGTGCCGCTGCTTGCGGCGGCGGGCGCTCAAACACTCCAAGCACGAGTCAGACCAACACCGTGCCGCCCGCATCTGCCGTCCAGCAGACGCCGATGTCCGCAACCAACACCGTAGTGGACACCGTAACACCGCGTCATCATAGCAAACTTGCCGGCGCGGCCCTCGGCGCTGCCGCTGGTCACGCGCTCGGCGGACACGCAGTCCTCGGAGCCGCGGCAGGTGCCCTGATTCAGCACGAGCGCAACAAGCACGCGACGGCGCGGCCATAGATGGGAACATGCCAACCGAAGATAGCAAGACCATCGCTGAGGCCCAGATCCGCGCGCTGATCGATCATCGGGGCCACGCTGTTCGCACGAAAGATGTCGACGCGCTTATGTCCAGCGTTGCCCAAAACACTCTATCGTTCGACGTTGTAAACCCGCTGCAATATGTCGGATCAGATGGAGTCAGAAAGCGCGCGGAGGAATGGTTCTCCGCGTTCGACTCCGCCATCGGCTACGAGATCCGCGATCTAAGCATCGCGGCGGGCGACGATGTGGCTTTCAGTCACTGCCTCACCCGGGTCAGCGGAACGACGAAAAGCGGAGGGGAGATTGATATGTGGCTGCGCAGCACCACATGCTTCCGTAACCTCAATGGCGAGTGGATGGTCACGCATGAGCATAACTCAGTGCCTTTCGACGTCGACAGCGGCAAGGCGTCGCTTGATCTCAAGCCGTAGTACACCGCTAACTACGTCAATTACCGAACGGCTGACCTGAGCCAACTCCATACCCGTGTGCGGGCTTGCAGCTACGCGTAGGAGTCTCACGATTCCCTCTGCCCCATCGCGACACGTTGCCAGAACGGCGGCAGCCCGGGCGCGGCGAGTAGTGCCGCAGTCTTCTCGCGATCTCGCAGCGACTCGGCCATGAGCCGGAGAGTGACGCCGTGACCGGGTCGTGAAATCACGCGGACCGTATCCGCTGCACGAACTTCGCCCGCTTCTATGATGCGAAGGTAAGCACCGAGTCGCCCAGCGGATTGAAAGCGTTTTGGGAACTGCGCGTCACCCATGCGGATACCCAACTTGAAGCAGGGCAAGCGCGGCTGAGCGACCTCCAGCAACGCAGATCCCACTCGCCATCGCTCGCCGACCAGTGCGGCGCGCAGGTCCATACCCCCGACCGTGAGATTCTCGCCGAATAGGCCTGGGGGGGTTGCAAATCCCTCCTTGTCGCGCCAGAACAGATAGTCCTCGCCCGCGTATGCATACACGGCTTTGTCAATACCGCCGTGCACCGTCCGGTCCGCCTGGTCGTCTCCGTCGAGATTCACACCGTGCAGCGCCACGCTTCGACCCAACACAGGCTCCTTCCAGATCCCGGTGCGCACTGCTTCCCCGCGCCACTCGACTTCGCGTACCGCGCCCACGTTCACCGATAGTACGCACGCGTCCATCAGGACGGGATCAACAGAACTAACAGAGTCAAGCGGTGTCGAGCGATCATTCATCATTCATTAGTCTTCTGTCTGGTCTAAGCTGTTGCCGCTGCCGGCTCGCGCGCAGCGGAGCCGATGCCAGCGATGGTACCAGCGCCAGCGATATTAGCACCCATGTTCAGCACCTGCAACAGCGCGGTACGGCGCACCTCGTCGGCGCTCTGGCGTCCGAGTGCTGGATCTTCCAGGTCACGCGCGCCAGTCGCTTCGGGATCGATCAATACGTCGAAGCCACGCACCAGCGCCTCGCGCACGGAAGTCGAAACGCACATGTGCGCATAGAATCCCACGATCAACACCTCGGTGACGCCGAGGGTTCGGAGCCACTCTTCCAGGCCTGTTCCAGTAAAGGCACCGTATACTTCCTTCTCGAACAACTTCTCCGAGCCATAGCCAGAGCTGTCTCCAGACTCTAGGCCCATGCCGGGCGACCACTCCGCGCCCCACGATCCGGGGACGAACGCCTGCGATTCCGTGGGCTTGTTGTGATGCCGAACCCACGCGATCGGCCGCGCTTCACTGCGCGCCTGTTCCACATGACGGTGAATCTGCCCGAGTGCTTGCGCATGGTTCGGGACCGTGCGCTGTCCCCCAGCCGAGAACTCGTTCTGTACGTCAACCGCAAGTAGCGCCTGCATGGCAGAACTCCTGAGTGCGAAGATGATTAGACTAACTACAACAACATTACCGCGCCATTCTGTTATGACGCAATATTGCCGAAATTCCTTCGGCATATCAACGTGGCCAGATTGATATGGGACTGTTCATGGCACTGGATCAGACCGACCTGACACTGGTTGACGCGCTGCAGCACGACGCCAACCAACGCCTCGAAGACCTTGCCCGCCTGGTTCAGATGGCGCCCTCATCTGTGCACGAGCGGCTGCGTCGCCTCGAGCGCGATGGCATCATCCGGCGGTGGACCGTTGAGATCGACGCCGCGGCACTCGGCCTGGGAGTACTCGCCTACGTTGGTATTCGCTCAACCAAGCCCTGCTCAGCTCTCCTCGGCGCGCTTGGGACCATTCCCGAAATTGAGGAATGCCACTCAGTGGCCGGGGAACTGAGCATGCTGCTCAAGGTGCGCGTGGCGAGCACGCCGTCGCTGCTCGAGCTATCGGAGCGCCTGCGTCAAATTCCAGGGATCGAGGGCACAGAGACCACCATCGTGCTCAAGACGCAGATCGACCGACCGATCACGCTTCCGAGACCGGTCCCTCCAAAGCGAACAAGAGAGAGGTCACGCTAGGCGGGATACGGATGAGCAGATCCCGCGGTGCGACCGTGATCGCGCTTGCGTCGCGTGGCGAGAAGCGCGACGCCGCGCGCGTCGGCGCGGTGCACGCGCTCAGCTATGAAGGAGACTGGGCCGCGATCGCGCGGACACTCGCCAACGGTGGGAGCGGGCGCTGACGTCATCTACGACTCGGTCGGGACTACTCTGCCCGCAAGTCTCGCCGCAACACGCACTGGCAGCGCCATCGTCTTCTACGACTTCGCTGGCGGCGACCCAGCATCCGTCGATCCGCGCGTGCTGATGGACAGATTGTTGACGCTCACCGGGTCTTGACAGCACGCCAATAGCACCAGATATTAAGTAACCATACGGTTACCCTTTATCGGATGCCCAGAACACTCGCTACTGTCGACCCATTTCACGCAGTCGCCGACCCGACGCGTCGCGCCATTCTCGACCGGCTCCGAGACGGCGGAGCACCTGTCGCGGAGATTGCGGAAGGTTTCGCGATGAGCCGTCCCGCTGTCTCGAAGCATTTGCGTGTGCTGCGCGATGCGCGGCTGGTGCGTGAGCGAAAGGGTGGGGCCGATGGACGCCAGCGCATCTACCAGTTGACACCTGGGCCGCTCCGTGAAGTAGCGCAGTGGGCTGAGTCGTACCAGGCATTCTGGGGC
>JBPCNJ010000054.1:0-8877 GCA_051001375.1 Gemmatimonadaceae bacterium | reverse complement strand
ATGTTACTGCCCGGCGCTGGCGCCCGCCATCCACACTCGACGAGACGGTTCACCGGCGCTGATGGACCGGCGGGCAACCCCGGAACGATTCGGTTGACGGCACCCGCCCAAGTTGGGCGACGCGTTTCCTATCCTCGCGCGGATATCTCCTCTACGACTTCAGGCTGGCCGTGTCGATCACGAAGCGATACCGTACGTCGCCGCGAATCATCCGCTCGTACGCGTCGTTGATATCGGATATTGGGATCAGCTCGATGTCGGCCGTCACGCCATGCGCGGCGCAGAAGTCGAGCATTTCCTGGGTTTCGCGGATGCCGCCGATGAGCGAGCCCGCGAGCCGGCGGCGTCCCATGATGAGCGGCCCGGCGGAGAGCGGCGTCGATTCCGGAAGTCCGACGAGCACCATGGTGCCGTCGCGTTTGAGCATGCCCAGGTAGACGTTGTAGTCGTGCTGCGCCGACACTGTGTCGAGTATGAAGTCGAAGCGCTTCGCGTTCTTCGCGAAAACGTCTGCGTCATGCGTGGCGATGAAGTCGTCCACGCCAAGCCGGCGCGCATCCTCGGCCTTGTTCGGTGAGTGGCTCAGCACCGTGACGTGGGCGCCCATGGCCTTCGCGATCTTCACCGCGACATGTCCGAGACCGCCGAGCCCGACGACCGCGACGGCGTCGTCTGCCTTAACGCCGAAGTGCCGCATTGGTGAGTACGTCGTGATACCTGCGCAGAGCAGCGGCGCGGTGCGGTCGAGCGGCATGCCGTCTGGAATGCGGACGACGTAGTTCTCGTCCACGGTGACGCGCGTTGAATAACCGCCAAACGTGGGCGCACTGCCTTCGCGCTCGACGCCGTTGTAGGTCGGCGTCATCCCCTGCTCACAGAACTGCTCCTCACCCGCGCAGCACGCCTCGCACTCGCGGCAACTGTCGACAAAGCAGCCGACGCCGACGGTGTCGCCGGTCTTCCACTTCGTGACGGCGCTCCCCACCTGCGTCACAGTGCCTACGATCTCGTGGCCGGGCACCATCGGGAAGAGCGATCCACCCCACTCGTTGCGGGCCTGGTGGATGTCGGAGTGACACACTCCACAGAATTCGATGTCGATGAGGACGTCGTGCGGGCCGGGCGCGCGGCGCTCGATCGTGTGCGGGGCGAGCGGTGACGTGGACGACGTGGCGGCGAATGCGGGAGTGGAGAGCATCGGTCGTGATCTGGGGAATGCCGAAGTGTTGGGCGCGGCTGGCGGTCAGCCGTGCCCCAATGACTGAAGCTAACGGTACGTCCGGTGATCCCCGCCGCGCGCCTACCCCCGAGGCGCTAGCGGAATTCACGCGCGTGGAGGCCGTGCAGACGCAATCGTTATGAATCCCGGTGCCATCGCGGTCACCGGCGCAGAGCCCAGCGGGCCCATTCCTTGCGCGGCATTGGCGCACCCGCGCCTGCCGACCTCGTCGATCGGAATCCCGTTGGGATGGCGCACCACCTTCCGCGAGTACACGCAATGAGCATTTTCGGAACGATAATGTCGAAGATCTTCCATCACGGCCAGACGCCCGCGGCAGGCACGTCAGCCACCGCATCAACCGGTGCGCCAGCCACCGCTGCGACACCAGCGTCCGCTGCCGCCGGAGCGGATGGCGCTTCAGGAACCGACGCGACAGCACCGATGTCTCAGGTCGATGTGGAAGCCGTGCTGACGGCAATGGCCGCGCAGTATTCCCATCCGGTCAACTGGCGCTACTCCATCGTGGACCTTATGGCGATGCTTGGAATCGACAACAGCCTGGCGCAGCGAAAGGCGCTAGCACAGGAGCTTGGCTACACAGGTGACATGAACGATAGCGCCACGATGAATACGTGGCTGTACAAGCAAGTCATGCAGAAGCTGGAGGAGAACGGAGGCATAGTTCCCGCTGACCTGCTGCGCTAACCTGCTGCATTCATGGTCGGGACCAACCATATTTGTCGCGCTCTCTGTGACGCGAGCCCCGGAAGCCGATCGGCGGTGTGAGGATAACGCTCAGAGTCGCCGGAAACCACGGCATCAACGCGTTCGTAACCGGGGGCACCACCGAGGTGACCAGCGATGCTGCCGGTTCGGCGGGGATAGCCACTTTCCCCAAGCTCCGCGTGACCAAGGCCGGCGGCTACACCATCCAGGCGGTAGGCTCGCTCAGCGGCAACCCGACGTCGTCCGTACTTTCGAATCTGTTCAACGTGCAGGGGCAGTAGCAGGCACGGTTCGTTCGCGCGGGTGAGCGAGCTATTCTTTATCCGACCCAAACTCCACGAGGCCCAATGTACGCAGTGATCCGGCGGTATAGCGACGTTCCGCAACTCATCCGCGAGCTCCACAGCAAGCATGAAGATGCCGGCAAAGTGATGGGTGATGTGCCAGGCTTCATCGGCTATTACGCCATTCGCGACGGCGTACAGCTCGCCACGGTCACCATCTGCCAGGACCGTGAGAGCGCGGAGGAGACGAGCCGTCGCGCCGCGAAATGGGTGAGCGACAATGTGACGGCCCAGAGCAAGGTACGTTCACCGGACGTGATCGGCGGTGAGGTGTTCCTGCACGTGCCTGAGTGACGAGTTGCCCACCGCTCGACACGATCATCAGCATGTCGAGCGGTGGGCAAAGCGCTGTACTGCGAAGCGCCCTGTACCGCGTCGCGCCCACGGGGCTCGCTCTGGGACTGAGGAAGCCCGTCGTCAGTGGGAGCTTCCCGCCGGTCCCGTGAATCTCTGCGCTTGCAACCAGTAGTAGAACTCATCGATCCAGTGATCGCTGCTGGTGCCCTGCTTTCGCATGCCGAAACCGTGGCCGCCGGCGCTGAAGACGTGGAGCTCGGGCTTGTGGCCGGCGGCGATGAGCGCGTCGCGAAACCTGACCACGGGTTGGAGCGCGACGGGGTCGTCCTGCGCCCACGCTAGAAACATGGGCGGCAGTTTTGCCGGGATGGCCGGCATCGCGCCAAACGGACCACCATAGATCATCGCGGCGAAGTTCGGACGCGCCACTGCGTCTTTCTGGAGCAGGGTTCCGCTGGTGACCATGGCACCGGCGGAGAAGCCCATGAATCCGATCCGGTCGGGAGACAGTCCCCACTCTGCTGCGTGCTGCCGTACCACTTTGAGGGCCTGAATTCCGTCGGCGATGCCATACCGGCCGGCCGTGTCCATGTCCATGTTTGGAATGCCGTCCTGACGCTTCTCTACGATTCGGTACTTGAGTACAAAGGCGGCGATGCCCCTTTGCTGGAGCCAGCGCGCAACGTCGGTGGCTTCCAGGCTGATCGCCAGCGCGACGAACGCGCCGCCCGGTGCGATGATGACGCCGGTGCCCGTAGCCTTCGAGCGCTCCGGAGGGTACGCCGTCAACGTCGGCGTTACGACGTTGAATATGACCGTTCCGACCGGAGTGTTCTCGATCGTCCTCTCCTTCTGGGTCCAGTGCTCGGAACCTGGAGCCACGCCGGGCCAGATGTTGAGGACCTGCTGCGCGTGGCCCGAGCTAGCTATGAAGACAATTCCCGCCGCGCCTAGCAACATCATTCGCCGCATGCTCCCTCCAGTGTTTTCGCGCACCTTCGCGCGCACCCGAATTTAGTGGTGTTGCTTGCGCATCGTGTTGCACGATCATGAACGGCAAGAAGAGTGTTGCCTATTCCATCGCTCCATACGCCAGTGTCCAGAAGTCGGTGAATACCTTCGGCGGTTCCGGCGAATCCATCATGCGCTGCGTGAAGAGGATGCCGATCATTCCTTCCGCAGGATCGGTGTATGCCGTTGTGCCGAAGCCGCCGTCCCAACCGAATCGGCCTGGTGTGTGGAAGACTTGGTCGCGACGGATGTCCACGGCCATTCCGAACCCCCAGCTGGAA
Organism: Gemmatimonadaceae bacterium; assembly: GCA_051001375.1. GTDB lineage: Bacteria > Gemmatimonadota > Gemmatimonadetes > Gemmatimonadales > Gemmatimonadaceae > Fen-1247. The sequence goes on along the minus strand of JBPCNJ010000054.1, from coordinate 4,996 downwards.
TGCGTACCGAAAAAGATTTCGGAGCCCGCGCGTTGCTGGGGCGTGAGTTGATCTGAGGTCATCAACTCCACTGCGGTGCGTGAAAGAATCTGCTCCCGCCCGTGCCGCCCCTTGTTCAGCATCATGCGACTGAAGGCGAAGTAGTCGTCGATCGTCGAGACGAGCCCGCCGGCGCCCGATTCGAACGGCGGCTCAAGTCGCCATGCGCTGTTCGCCGCATCGTCAAACACATCAAGCGTGTTCGTTTGATGATTGAAGAAGTAGAACTGGGGCAGACGCTCGATTTTTTCGGTAGACACGTAGAACGCCGTGTCCTCCATTCCGAGCGGATCGAAGATGCGCTCGCGCATGAACGTGCTCAATCGTTGCCCCGACACTCGCGCGATCAACACGCCCAGCACCTCGATGCTCACGTGATACATCCATTGCTCGCCCGGTTGCGCCAGCAGCGGCAACGAGCCGAGCTTCTGCAGCCATTCGTCCGTGCCGGGTGCCTCCGAGTGCAGCATTGGACCGTCGCCGCCAATCCGATATTCACGGATGCACTTCTGAATTGGATACGTGTCCGGCATCGCCATCACACTGCCGAAGCCCATACGGGACGTCAACAGATCGCGAACGGTGATCGCGCGCAGTGCGGGTACCGTGTCATCGGGCTCGGAGGAGATGGACGTCAGCACGCGACGGTTGGCAAGCTCCGGGATCCACCGCTCGATCGATTCGTCGAGTCGTAACTTGCATTCCTCCACCAGAATCATTGCCGCGACTGCGGTGATGGGCTTCGTGATCGAAGCGATCCGAAAAATCGTATCTCGCTTCATTGGCGCCGGATGACCGAACGACATCGTGCCGAGCGTCTCCACGTGAACGTCGTCATGATGACTGACGAGTGCGACGAGCCCAGGCATCTCTTTACGTTCGACATGTCCCGACAACACCTGATGTATTCGCTCGAGTCGCGACTTCGAAAGACCTGCGGTGCTCATATTCAGCTCCTCGCGCGCACCGACTCACGCGTGACGTCGCGAGCGACAGTGACGCTCGCGAGATACGTACAGTGTCTCTCAAGTTACTGTACGTATGCGCCGGTTGACGGGCTCAGTCGCTGCGTGCGAGGCGGACGTCAGCGACGAGCAGTACCAGGCGAAGCCACAGGCCCCGTGATGCCTTTGGTCCACGCACACGGAGCCGAGCGCTCCGATATCCCTCCAACACATCAACCACACATGCTGAACACACGCACACTTGGCTCACAAGGTCTCACCGTCTCGGAGCTTGGCCTCGGCCTGATGGGGATGACCCAGGCGTACGGCACCCCCGAAGAGCGCGACGAGCGCGAGTCCATCGCCACCATCCACCGCGCCATCGAGCTCGGCGTGACGTGCTTCGACACGGCCGAGGCGTACGGTCCGTACAAGAACGAGGAGCTGCTGGCCCGCGCGCTCAAGGAGCTCAAGGGCGCGCGCGACCGTCTGGTCATCGCCACCAAGTTCGGCTTCAAGTTCGAGAATGGCACCAACGCCGGCCCCGATAGCCGACCGGCGCACATCCGCGAAGTCGTCGATGCCTCGCTGCGCCGGCTCGAGACGGATCACATCGACCTCCTGTACCAGCACCGCGTCGATCCCGCGGTGCCGATCGAGGATGTGGTTGGCACGATGGCCGACCTGGTACGCGAGGGGAAGGTCCGCTTCCTCGGCCTCTCCGAAGCCGGCGAGCAGACGATCCGCCGCGCGCACGCGGTGCATCCGATCTCGGCGCTCCAGAGTGAGTATTCGCTCTGGGAGCGCAATCTCGAGCCGGGGATCATCCCACTGCTACGTGATCTCGGCATCGGCCTCGTGCCGTTCGCGCCACTTGGGCGCGGCTTCCTCACGGGCGACGTCAAGCGGGCCGAGGAGTATCCGGAGGGCGACTTCCGCCGGGGCGATCCGCGGTATCAGGGGGAGAACTTCGACGCGAACATGCAGGCCGCGTCCGTGGTGAAGGACATAGCACGAGAGAAGAACGCGACGCCGGCGCAGATCGCGCTTGCGTGGCTACTTCACAAGGGCGATGACATCGTGCCTATCCCGGGGACAAAGCGCGTGCACTATCTCGAGGAGAACGTCGGCGCCGCGGACGTCTCCCTGTCGGACGAGGACATGCGCCGCCTCGACGAGTCGCTCGCGCCCGACAAGATCGCCGGGCCGCGCTACAGCGCGAAGCAGATGGCGCAGGTAGACCGTTGACCTCGGTGATGCCGTCCGCGAGCGCGGCGTGTCGTACCTTCTTGTCTGGCCGCGACCCGACGTTCACGCAACGCGCGGACGGCGCCGGAGGTGACCGGGCTCACCAGATCCGCACTCGATTGGACGGCGGGAGGTAGAGCGTCTCGCCGGGCTTCACCCCGAACGGTGCATACCACGCATCGAGGTTGCGCACGGTGAGAGCGCGATACGGCCCGGGCGAGTGCGCGTTTGTGAGCAGCTGCCGGCGGAGCGCCGGCTCGCGGAACTTGGTCCGCCAGACCTGCCCGAAGCTGAGGAAGAACTGCTGATCGCCGGTGAGTCCGCCCACCGTCGGTGCCGGCGCGCCGCCGAGCGAGGCGTGGAAGGCATCGTACGAGGCGGTCACGCCGGCCAGGTCGGCGATGTTCTCGCTCAGCGTCTGCTGACCGTTGATCGCGAGGTCGGGGAGCGGATGGTAGGCGTTGTACTGACGGGCGAGCGCCTGCGTCGACGCCTGAAAGTGCGCGAGGTCCGCGGGCGTCCACCAGTTCCGCAGCTGTCCGTGCGCGTCGAAGTTGGCGCCGAGGTTATCGAAGCTGTGACTGATCTCGTGGCCGATCACCGCGCCGATGCCGCCGTAATTCATCGCGTCCGCGCGTGTGGCGTCGAAGAACGGCGGCTGAAGAATCGCCGCGGGGAAGTTGAGCGCGTTCATCGCCGGCATGTTCACCGCGTTGACCATCTGCGGCGTCATCACCCACTCGCTGCGGTCAACCGGCTGGCGCAGCTTCGCTATGCTGCGGTCGTACGCGAACTGCTCCACCCGATCGGCGTTGCCGTACGCGTCGTTCCGCGTCACCCGGAGGGCGGCATAACTGGGCCAGCGATCGGGGTAGCCCACGCTCACCCGCAGCGTCTGAAGCTTCGCCTTCGCCTCCGCCTTGGTGGACGGGGCCATCCACGGCAGCGCGTCGATCCGCTGCTCGAAGGCGCGAACGAGCCCGGCCACCATGGTCTGTGCGCGTGCCTTGGCGCTCGCCGGAAAGTAGCGCTCCACGTACTGTCGCCCCACCGCGAAGCCCAGCGCGTCGCTCGTCGCACCGACCGCGCGGCGGTCACGTGTCGCCTGGACCGGAGCGCCCGTCAGCGTCTTGCCGAAAAAGGCGAACGCCTCGCGGTCGAGCGTCGGCGGGAGCACCGCCGCGTGGTCCTCGATGAGGTGATACGCCAGGAGCGCCTTCCACGACGTGAGCGGCGCTGTCGCGAGGAGGGAGGAGATCCCGGTGATGGCGCTGGGCTGCCACGCGACGAGCGAATCCTGACCGGCGAGCTGCGCGGCGGCGAAGAACGCGGTCCAGTCAAGACCGGGCGCCTTGCGCGCGAAATCGGCGCGCGCCCAGTGATTGTTCCCTCTGGCCGGGTCCTCGCTGTCCTCCACTTTCCAGTGCGTCTGGGCGATGCGCGTCTCGAGCGCGAGGATGGAGCCGGCCTTTGCCTCGGCGTCTGTGACGCCGGCGAGCGACAGCATCCGTGCGACGTGCGTGCGATAGTCCGCGCGCAGCTCCGCCATCTTCGGTGGCTGATCCAGGTAGTAGCTGCGGTCGGGGAGCTCGATGCCGCCCTGGAGGAGCGCGGCAACGTTGCGCGATGGGTGGTTGAAGTCCTGCGCCACCCAGAGCCCGAACGGGTTGTCGGTGTGCAGGTTGCCGAGATTGATCGGATCCACGTCGGCGCGGAGGTGCGCGCCGAGGAAGCGCGCGAGCGCCGCGCGATCGCCGATTCCCGCAATTGTGTCGAGCAGCGGCCGGACGGCCGAGGTGCCGCGCACCGCGATCGCGGCGGTGTCGAGGAGGGCGGTATAATAGTCGCCGATCTTGCGCAGATCAGTGCCCGCGGGCGCGTGCGCCGACGCGGCACCGCGGACCACCGCAATGAGCTGCTGCTCCGCGCGATCCGCGGCGATGTTGAACCCGCCGTAGCTGCTGCGGTCGGGCGGAATCTGCGTGCGGCGCTCCCAGTTGCCGTTCGCGTAGCCGTAGAAATCGTTGCCGGGGCGGATGGTGGTGTCCATTCCTGCGGCATCGAGGCCCGGGATGGCGCGCTGTGCGGCGAGCGGCGCCGTGGAGACGAGCGGGGCGGCGAGCGTGACAGCGATGACGAAGCGGGCGATCGGACGGATCATGCGACGGCTCCAGAAGCGAGATGACCGAGCGGGACGAGAACGGGAAGGTAGCTGCGCCACACGCCGCTGACCAACGTGGCGGATCGGGGCCGCGAGGCGGGTCCGCGCAGCGATCACCCGGCCGCGTGCTCGCAAACGAGCGGGTCGCGGTCGTCGGCCGCCGGCACTGGCACGTGTATGTCGGTACCAGAACGGATTTAAGATTTCCCGGCATGCGCCACCTTCCGGCCGTTTCAACTGTTGCGGTTACACGCGTCCAGCATCTCGGACACAATGTGACGCCGGCTAACGACGCGCACGCCGTCCGGACCGCCGACAGCAAGTACCTACTCTGGGATGGCCGGATCTACGGATTAATTGACGACGCGGCGCTCTAGGAAAACACGTTCCAGCCGTACGGCGTATCTTCATCATGAAGGCCGACAGCACGGAGAAGCGGCAGTTGACGGATCGCCACTGGGAGGACGGATGCCTCGCTTCGTATCCAAGCCGGGGCACTCGTGAAGTACGTCGAAGCGTTACCACGCGGCGAACACACCATGCAGTCCAGAGGCGTGGCACCGGGGATGTCTAGGAAAATGCGCGGCATCATCGGGGCGGCGGC
>JBPCNJ010000053.1:0-5568 GCA_051001375.1 Gemmatimonadaceae bacterium | reverse complement strand
GTCGTGCCCGGTTGCCGCTGCATCAGCGTGGCAAGCTCACGCGGTAGCTCCGACGCCAGATTATTCGCGCTGTCACCCTGAACTCGCTCGGCCAGCGTCTCCAACGTCGCCCGCGTTATAGCGCCGGCTTCCGCGCGGCTGCCGAGGTTGGCCCGCTCCTGTACCAGTGTGAGCAAGTCATTGTACTGCATGTTATTCCCCCTGTACGTTGGACCTACCAATGGTGCAACGGCGGGGCCGGGAACGTATAACTCCTGCGAATGTTCGGAAATTCAGGTCCGATCGGGACGCGTGCTAACGGCTGTGTCGAAAGCCCTGGCACAGCACGGCGGACTCTCCCTCGGCGTAGCAATGGCCGACCTGCGTGGGTTGCAAGCGTAGGGTCGCACTGGACGCGAGTTGGTAAGGTATGCGCCCGCCGCGTCCAAGAGTGCCCCATCGTGCGCGCGTTCCACGCACGTCGATGTGCGCGAACGGCCCGCTCGGGCCGATCGCCTCATACAGGCCGAGTCCGCCAGCGAGCTCGGGATGCAACTGCTCGACCCGGTCTACGGCGGCTTCGATGACACGCACGTCTTGCGCGTCAACCTGGCCATCGCCGTTCAAATCGTCCATCCGGCCGTCGTGATTCGCGTCGATGATGATGTCGGACGCGTCGCCATACTGGTGACGGCTCTCTCTCGCGCGACCACTGGCGTCGCCTAGCGCCATGTTGTACGCCGGAGTGCGGAAGCCGGAGAGAACGACGACATGCTGCGTCGGAACCCCGTGCATGCTGAGGTCTGCCAGGACCAGCTCAAGCTTGTCCAGCAGTGCCTCGCGCAGCACGATGTATTTGGGAAACGGCGCAAGATCGTGCGTCACGAAATCACCCAGCTGGAAGTGCGCCGAGACCGGGAGATCCGCGTTTTGGGATGTGACCGCGATGAATCCAACGGGATTGTCGTACGCGCTCGATTGATTGTTGTGCAGCTCCGCGGGCCAGAGGCCGACGCGATAGCTACCCATCCACGCCCCGCGCTTGGCCGCGAACGGCACGACACCAAGAAACGCAAACGGGTGGCCGGCGACCCCTCCGGCGACATCGTATACCCCGGATTCGCCGGCGCCTGGAGCGAGGATACGGACTCGGAGCTGACCGCTCGTCCCGGTGGTCGTGTCGGCCAGCAAATGAGACTCGTCGGGGGCGCGATTGCGCCCGTCGACGGCCGAGTCAGGCGCAGCGGCACGGTTGGCCAGCTTGATCGTGGACGGCTCAGTCGCGAGAGCGCGACCACCGTTGGGAAAGGCCGGAATCGCCGCCGAGCCCGCCAGCGCAAGTGCCAGTACCGGGAGGAGACCCATGAGCTTTCGCACGTGAAACGTCATGCTCACCGCCGTGCCGCACGGTCATGCGCAGAAGGTCGCGCGCACGGGATATTGCCGCTTCCCGCAGTCGAGGCCTGGCGTGTCGTTTCCATGCACCCGAGTATCGGCACCGGCGGGCTTGCGGGGACGACCGATTGCTGGCGGCGTGGGGCAGAACAGCGCACCGCTGAGCGGCACCGGGGCCTCACGGCTCGCTAACTTAGCGGATCACCTTAGGGCCTGCAGTGCCTCTAACTCGAGAAGGTGTTCCAGATCCTTGGACCCACGAAGCGTACGCCGGCAGCGACGAGTGCGGATAAGATCTGTTCAAGCATTATGGATCGACGCGGCGGACCCAATTCTTGAAGTCGAGCATCGCATCGAGCTACCGCAGGCGCTGCTCCGGCGCGCGGCGGAGATTCGCCCGGAGGAGTGTCAGGTCGATCCCATACTCACGGGCGGCGGCGAGCGCGTCAGAACCCACGGGCATGTCGGGTGCGTCAGGGCGACCGGACTGCGAGGTTTCCATAGCTATGCTGCGATAGCTCCCCAGGTAGGACTTGAACCTACGACCCTTCGATTAACAGTCGAATGCTCTGACCAACTGAGCTACTGGGGAATGTTGTCTGCCTCTCATGGAGAGACAGCCTTTACAATCTAGCCAGCCAATGACGCAAGCTCAACTGCCTGTCCAAATAGCAGCGCGACCGACCTCGTGGCGCACGTCCGCGCTGGTGACGGGAGCGTCCGGCGGCATCGGACTCGAGTTGGCTCGGATTCTGGCGCGCGAGGGCCACGATCTTGTGCTTGTCGCGCGGTCGCTTCCGGAGTTGGAATGGCTCGCGGCGGAGCTGAGAGAGCAGTTCGGTGGGACGGTCGAAGTCATCCGCTCTGATCTCAACGAGCCGGCGGCGGTGCCCCAGCTGTTCGAGGCAGTGGCTCAACGCGGCGTGCGGATCGACCTCCTCATCAACAACGCGGGCTTCGGGTTGGCCGGACGCTTTGATCAGACGGATGGCCGGCGAGAGCTGGAGATGATTCAGGTCAACGTTGCCGCACTGACCGAGCTCACCAAGCTGTTCCTACCAGGCATGATCACGCGCGGCAATGGACGCATCATGAACGTTGCGTCCACCGCGGCGTTTCAGCCGGGCCCGCTCATGGCCGTGTACTATGCCACGAAAGCGTACGTGCTCTCGTTCACTCAGGCGGTGGCGGAAGAGGTGCGCGACACCGGTGTTACGCTCACAGCGCTATGCCCCGGCCCCACGCACACGGGCTTCGCCAACGTGGCCAACATGCAGGGGACGCGACTCTTCAATTCGCCGCTGACGATGGGCGCACGCGCAGTCGCGGAGTACGGCTATCGCGCGATGATGCGCGGCGAGCGCGTGGCCATTCCGGGCGTGTTCAACCGGCTCGGCGCTTTCGCGACGCGGTTGGCTCCGCGCCGACTGCTGACGAAGCTGGCGCGCCTCGCGCAGGAGAACCGGTGACTAGTAGCGGCGCGAGCCATCTGCCGGTGTGCGATTCGGCGACGGTTGCAATCTCCTCGGGGCGGCCCATTGCGACAAGGCGTCCGCCGCCGGCGCCGCCTTCGGGGCCCATGTCGATGATCCAGTCGGCGAGCTTGATGACGTCGAGGTTGTGCTCGATGAGCAAGAGCGTGTGGCCCGCCGCAACCAGACGGTCGAGCACCAGCGCAAGCTTGCGAATGTCTTCGAGGTGCAGGCCAGTCGTCGGTTCGTCCATGATGTAGATTTTTCGTCCCGCCTTGCGTCCGGCGAGCGCCAGTTCGCGCGCGATCTTTATACGCTGTGCCTCGCCACCGGAGAGCGTCGTCGCGGGCTGACCCAGGCGCAGGTATCCAAGTCCCACCTGCTGCAAGTGCCACAGGGCCTGGCCAAGTTTTTCTTCGCGCGCGAAGAATCGGATCGCCTGGTCAACAGTAAGCTCGAGTACGTCGTGGATGTTCTTGCCGTTCACGCGCACGTCCAGCACGCCCGGTTTGAAGCGCTTGCCGCCGCAGTCGTCGCACGGAACGTACACGTCGGCCATGAAGACCATCTCGACCTCCAGATAGCCGGCGCCCTCGCACTTGTGGCAGCGGCCACCCTCGACATTGAAGCTGAACGAGCCCGGTGTGTACTTGCGCTGGCGCGCGAGTGGCGCGTCGGCGAAGATGGCGCGGATCTCGTCAAATGCCTTGATGTACGTGACAGGATTGGAGCGCGGCGACTTACCGATCGGGCTCTGGTCAATGAGTACGACATCATCAATCGCGTCGACGCCGCTGATGCTCTCGTAGGCGCCGACGCTCTCGCCCAGGTGCCGCTTGGCCGAGTGCTCGCCCTGCAGATGGGTCTCCAGAGCGTGATACAGAACGTCGTGCACTAGCGTGCTCTTGCCGGAGCCGGACACGCCGGTGACGACGGTCATGGCGCCGATCGGGATTTTGATATCAACGCCGTGTAGGTTGTGCTCACGCGCGCCGGTAAGCGTGATCCAACGCGGCCCAAGCCGCCGACGCTCCTCCGGAAGCGGAATGGAGCGCTCGCCGGTGAGATACTTGCCCGTAAGAGGGCTCTCGGCGATGCGCGACATCGGGCCCGCGAAGACGACGTCACCGCCCATCGCGCCGCTGCCCGGGCCCAGCTCGACCATGTAGTCGGCCACCTGCATCGCCGCGGGATCGTGCTCCACCACGATGACAGTGTTGCCGGCGTCGCGCAGCCGGCCCAGCAGTGACAGCAATCGGTCCATGTCGCGCGAGTGCAGCCCCACCGAGGGCTCATCCAGAACGTACAGGGTGTCAACGAGGCGGGAGCCGAGCGAGTTGGCTAGCCCGATGCGCTGAGCCTCACCGCCGGATAGGGTGCGCATCGCGCGGTTCATCGTGAGATAGTCAAGGCCGACATCGCGCAGAAACCGCACGCGGTCGCGCGCCTCGCGCAGAATCATCTCAGCGATCTTCTGCTCATATTCCGTAAGCTCCAGCGTCTCCAGCCAGTCGCTCAGACTGTCGACGGGCAGATCTGCGACGTGTGAGATATTGTGCCCGGCGACACGCACGTTCAGCGCTTCAGGCTGCAGCTCGGCGCCGTGACAGTCGGGACATTCCTGAGCGGTCTGATACTGCCGGAGAAAGACACGGATGTACTGTTTGTAGCGCTTTTCTTCCAGATCACGCAGAAAGGGGATGACACCGACGAATCCGCGCTTTGCCTCGGTGTGCAGCAGTACGTGTCGCTGACCGGAAGAAAGCTCGCTCCACGGCACGTCCATCGGAATGCCGGCCTTCTTCGCGAACTCGGCCAGCTGCCTGCGCTTGTTCTCGTACCGCGGCTTACTCCATGGATCGATGGCGCCATCGCGCAGCGATCGATCGGGGTAGGGAACAACCAGCGACTCGTCGTACTCCAGAGTTGCGCCAAAGCCGTTACAGCGCGGGCACGCGCCGCGCGGGTTGTTGAAGGAGAAGAGCTGCGGTGTCGGAGCGGGTGCGCGGGTGCCGTCCGTGGCGCATTCGAAGCGATCAGTGAAGCGCAGGCGATCGACAGGCGCGCCGTCCAGTGGCGAGCGTACGTCGTTGAGAAAGAGGATCACGACGTCGCCGTCACCTTCCCTGAAAGAGGTTCCGATCGCATCGCTCAGGCGCGCAGCGACATCCTCCTGGACCACCAAGCGATCCACCACGACGAGCAGATCGCGTACCTGCGTCAGATCGAGTTCTGCGTCCAGCTCATCCAGCGGTAGGATTTTGCCAGTCACCGCGACACGAAGAAACCCCTGTGCCTTGAGGTTGTCGAGAACAACCGCGTGGGTGACCTTGGCCGACAGTTTGAGCGGAAACGCAACCGCGAAGCGCGTCCCCGGCGTCAGCGACATGACCACATCGGTGACGGACTGAACGCTGTCAGGCCTCATCTCTCTGCCGCAGAGTGGGCAGAAAGTACGGCCGATCCGGGCCCACATGAGTCGCAGGTAATCGTAGATCTCGGTCGCGGTGCCGACCGTTGAGCGGGAAGTCTTGGTCGGATTCTTCTGCTCGATGGCGACGGCCGGGGACAGCCCCTCGACAGAGTCGACGTCGGGCTTCTCCATGCGCTCGAGGAACTGCCGAGCATAGGCGGAGAGCGACTCAACGTAGCGTCGCTGGCCTTCGGCGTAGATGGTGTCGAAGGCGAGTGACGACTTGCCCGAGCCGGACGGCCCGGTGAT
>JBPCNJ010000052.1:0-5633 GCA_051001375.1 Gemmatimonadaceae bacterium | reverse complement strand
GATCCAAGGGGAGCGGCTCCATCCACAGCCAGGATGTCAAGGGCAAGGTGGATATCCCCGAACGCAATCGCCGGTGACGCGGTAACCGCTCGGTACTGGCTCGCTGGTCGCCGCGCTCCGGTGGCACTATCCCTGGAGCGCGTCTAACTTCCATGTATGCCCACCTTCGGAAATGGGCGCCGCGTGGCCGTGGTCGCTGGCGTGCGCACGCCGTTCACCAGAGCTGGAACGGCGTTCAAGGCGATCTCCGCGATTGACCTCGGTAGGTACTGCGTCGCGGAGTTGATCCAACGCACCGGTCTGACCGGAAAAGAGGTCGACGCTCTGATCTTCGGCACAGTGGTGCCGAATGTTCTCGCACCCAACATCGCGCGCGAAGTCTCGCTCATGCCGCTCCTGCCAAAAGGGGTGCAGGCATTCTCGGTGAGCCGCGCATGCGCTTCGGCCAATCAGGCCATCACCGACGGCGCCGACCAGATCGCGCTGGGTCACGCCGATGTTGTGATCGCGGGAGGCGCAGAGTCGCTATCCAACGTTCCGATCCTGCACTCGCGAGGCTTCTCCGATGCACTCGTTGCGGCGTCGCGCGCAAAGTCAGTGACGGCGCGACTTGGAGCCGTCGCGCGTATCCGGCCGAAGGATCTGGTCCCGGTCACTCCAGCCATCGCCGAACCCTCCACGGGCGAGACGATGGGCCAGAGCGCTGAGAAGATGGCCAAGATCAATGATATCTCGCGCGAGGATCAGGACCACTTCGCGCTCAGATCACATCGGCTCGCTGCGGCCGGAACAGCCGATGGTCGCATCACGGCCGAGATCGCGCCCGTGGTGGTGCCGCCCCGTTTCGAGACCGTTGTAACCGTCGATAACGGTGTCCGCGAGGACACGTCATACGACAAGCTCGCCTCGCTCAAGCCTTTCTTCGACAAGCGCTATGGCACTGTCACGGCGGGCAACTCGTCGCCACTCACCGATGGTGGCGCGGCCATTCTGCTCATGAGCGAGGAGTCGGCCAGGGCACTCGGTCACGTGCCGCTCGGCTACATCAAGTCATACGCGTACGCCGCGCTCGATCCAGGTGAGCAGCTGCTCATGGGGCCGGTGCTCGCCGCACCACTGGCACTCGCGCGTGCGGGTCTTACTCTGGACGATATGGATCTTGTCGAGATGCACGAGGCATTCGCCGCGCAGGTACTCAGCAATCTCAAGGGATTTGAATCGCAAGCATGGGCCGAGCGCGCTGGATTCGATCGGCCTGTGGGCGAAGTTGATCGTGCGCGGCTAAACGTGATGGGCGGCTCGATCGCCATAGGGCATCCGTTCGGCGCGACGGGTGCACGAATAACGACGACACTGCTGGACGAGCTGAATCGCCGCGATGCGCGATATGGCTTGATGACCGTGTGCGCCGCCGGAGGACTGGGCTTCGCGGTGGTGCTGGGGCGCGACGCATGACAAGTGACGTATGGCAACAGGCGCCATGACCAAAAGCATGACCGGTAGCTCGCCACTCGCGATTTCCATCGAAATGCACGATGGGATCGCGGTCGTGATTCTCGACCTGCCCAACGAGCCCGTCAACAAGGTCAATCGCGTCGTGAAAGACGAGTTGGCCGCAATGTTCGACCGCCTCGAGCGTGATGATACTGTGAAGGGGGCGGTGCTTCTCAGCGGCAAGCCGGACAACTTCATCGCCGGTGCCGACATCGATGAGTTTCTCGATCTGGATGATCCATCGGACGCCGAGAACATGAGCAGGGAAGGGCAGGCGCTGGTCGATAACTTCGAGAAGTCGCGCATCCCGTTCGTCGCCGCCATACATGGAGCGTGCCTCGGCGGCGGCCTCGAAGCGGCGCTCGCGTGCAAGTGGCGCATCGTCACCGATCATCGCAAGTCCGTGCTGGCGCTGCCCGAAGTGCAGATAGGTCTCATTCCCGGCGCGGGCGGCACGCAACGGCTGCCGCGCTTGATCGGTGTGCGCGCAGCGCTCGACATGATCCTTACAGGAAAAAATGTTCGCGCGAAGAAGGCGCTGCAGCTTGGACTCGTGGATGAGATGGTGCATCCCGCTATCCTCAAGCGCGTCGCGATCGAGCGAGCGCGCGAGCTGGCCGACGGAAGACGCAAGCGTCAGAGCCACTCGGGTGGTGCAGCGGGACTGTTCCTGGACGACAATCCCGTGGGACGCAACGTCGTCTTCAAGAAGGCGCGTGAGGAGACGCTCTCAAAAACTCACGGACACTACCCCGCGCCACTGGCCGCGCTCAGGGCTATCGAGATCGGCTACACGCGCGGCCTTCCGGCTGGCTTCCGCGAAGAGGCGCGGATGTTCGGTGATTTGGCCGCAGGTGATGTTTCCAAGCAGCTCATCTTTCTCTTCTTCGCCACCAACGCGCTCAAAAAGGATAGCGGACTCCCACCCGGGCACGTTGCGACGCCGCGCGCCGTCGACAAGCTCGGCATCATTGGATCGGGCTTCATGGGCGCGGGCATCGCATCGATTGCCGTGCAGCAGGATACGCTGGTGCGACTGAAGGACGCCGACTGGGGACGCGTCGCCAAGGGAGTAGGGGCGGTGAGTGGTGTGCTGCGCGAGCGGCTCAAAAAGCGCCAGATCACCAAGACGCAGTACAGCGACATGATGTCGCTCGTGGGCGGCACTGTCGATTACTCCGGCTTCGCAAACGGCGATCTTGTGATCGAGGCGGTGTTCGAGGATCTCGCGGTCAAACACACAGTGCTGCGCGAAGTGGAGGCGGTGATCCGCCCCGACGCGATTTTCGCGACCAACACCAGCACTATTCCCATTACGCAGATTGCGCGCGCCGCCGATCGGCCGGGACGGGTGTTGGGGATGCACTTCTTTTCGCCCGTGCACAAGATGCCGCTGCTGGAAGTCATCGTCACGCCGGATACCGCTGACGAGGTCACCGCGACAGCGGTCGCGTACGGAAAGAAGTTGGGCAAGACTGTAATTGTCGTGAGCGATGGACCGGGCTTCTACGCCAATCGCATTCTCACCCCGTACGTGAACGAAGCCGGACGGCTGCTCGATCAAAACATCGCCATCGAGACGATCGATAAGGCGCTGGTCGACTTCGGTTTTCCAGTCGGCCCCATCACACTCATCGACGAAGTCGGGCTGGACGTGGCGGGCAAGGCCGGCCAGATCATGTACGAATCTTTCGGTGAGCGTTTCACACCGGCGGAATCAGTGCGCAAGGTGATCGACGCTGGCCGGTACGGCCGCAAGGTGAAGAAGGGTTTCTACCTGTACGACGAGACGGGCAAGAAGAGCGATGTCGACCTATCGGTGTACGACATATTCGCCGCTGGACGCGAGCGTGGTCAGCTCCCCGAGGACGAGATTCAGCGCCGCACCGTGTACGCCATGTTGAACGAGGCAGCGCGCTGCCTGGAAGATGGAATTATTCGCTCGCCGCGCGACGGCGATGTTGGAGCGGTTTTCGGTATTGGATTCCCACCGTTCCGCGGTGGCCCTTTCCGATACATGGATAGCATCGGTGTAGCCTCGCTGGTGGATCAGTTGGATGATCTGAACGACCGCTACACCGGCCGGTACGAGCCCGCGGCGATCCTGCTGCAGATGGCGCGCGCCAACACGCAGTTCTACCCGAACGGTTAACCCCTCCCCACTTCTTAAATGAACCCGAGGTTGTCCTCACGATCGCTCGCCACCTTTGCTGCGATCGTGCTGCCAGCGGTTTCCGCCGGCGCTCAGCAAAGCCAGCAATCCCACCAAACTCAGCAAACAAGGACGCTGGAGTCCGAGCTCACGGTCGACAGAATTTTCAAGACTGGCGAGTTCCGCGCGGCTAACCTGCCCGAGACGCACTGGCTCAAGGACGGAGTTTCCTTTATCGACGCGGGCGCGGCGGACGGTGTGGCTGGAAGTGAGATCATTCGTACCGATGCTCTCACCGGCAAGACGACGGTGCTGGTACCGGCCTCAGCCCTCGTCGGCGCCGACGGCAAGCCGCTGCAGGTGGAGGACATGACCCTCTCCGACGACCAGACGAAGGCGCTCCTGTTCCATGACTCCGAGCGCGTGTGGCGCGCCAACACCAAGGGTCAGTGGACTGTTGTTGATTTTGCGACCCGGAAGCTCACGCCGATCGCGCCAAATACCGCGGCCAAGATGTTCGCCAAGTTCTCGCCGGATAATCGGCGTGTGGCGTACGTAAGAAACAACAATCTGTTCGTCTGGGACCTCGCCAGCGGCACCGAGCGCCAGCTCACCACCGACGGCTCGGCCAACATCATCAACGGGACCACCGACTGGGCGTATGAGGAAGAGCTGGATCTGCGCGATGCGTTCCGCTGGAGCCCGGACGGCGCGCACATCGCCTTCCTGCGTCTGGATCAAGCGCAGGTGCCGACGATGACGCTCATCAACCAAACGGACTCGCTGTATCCCATTCTGGAGCAGTACAAGTATCCCAAGGCAGGCGAGCCCAACTCCAAGGCAAGGATTGGCGTCGTAAGTGTCGGCGGCGGTGCAACGCGCTGGATCGATACCGGCACCGATAGCCTTGTATACCTGCCCCGTCTGGATTGGGTCGGTACTGATTCCATCTGGGTGGAGCGAATCCCGCGCAGGCAGAATCGCGCCGAGCTATTGATGGCGAGCATCGCCACCGGTGGCACGCGGCCAATTCTCACCGACAGCGATTCCGCTTATGTCGATGTAATAGATCCGGTCTGGGTCAACACCAACCGGCAACTGCTGATCCTGTCCGACAGAAGCGGATGGCGGCAGCTGTATCTGTACGACCGCGACGGCAAGCTCGTGCGCCAGATTACGAAGGACGGCGCCGACGTCACCAGCGTGCTCGGCAGTGATGACAGAACCGGATCCGTATACGTTCGCGAGGCCGCGCCGGCGCCAGCGCAATCGCAGATCTACCGCTACACGCTGGACGGGAAGAGTGGCGGGCGTATTACGACTCAGGCCGGCTCGTACAATATGAGCCTTGCTCCCGGCGGTCGCTACGCGGCGGTTACACGCTCCACGCTGACCATGCCGCCAACGATGACGCTGAACGAGCTGCCGTCCATGCGCCAGGTACGCGTGATCGCCGACAACTCAAGGCTAACGGCGAAGCTGGTCGGCCTCAGAATAGCGCAGCCGCAGTTCATCAGGATTCCGGCCGCCGACGGCCGGACGATGCTGGACGCGTACCGCATTGTGCCGGCTGACTTCGACAGTAACAAGAAGTACCCAGTCCTCATGTACACGTACGGTGGTCCGGCCAATCCGCAGGTCACCGATTCGTGGGCCGGGAGCCGCTGGCTCTTTCACCAGATGCTGGCGCAGCACGGCTACATCATCGCAGTAGTGGACAATCGCGGTGCCGCATGGCGCGGGCGCGACTTCCGCAAGATGACGCAGTACCATCTTGGGCTGGCGGAATCGGACGACCAGATTGCCGTGGCGAAGTGGATCGGGCAGCAGCCATGGGGTGACGCCAAGCGCGTGGGCATCTGGGGCTGGAGTTATGGCGGCTACAACACCGCTATGAGTGCGTTCCGCGGTGGCAGCGTATTCCGCATGGCCATGTCGGTCGCGCCGGTGACCGATTGGCGCTTCTATGACTCGATCTATACCGAGC
>JBPCNJ010000051.1:0-4337 GCA_051001375.1 Gemmatimonadaceae bacterium | reverse complement strand
AATCGCCAGTGCGCGGCGATGCCATAGTCTGCCGTGCGGTGCATGTCGCGCGTGCGGATCTGGATCTCGAACAGCTGCCTCCCGGGGCCGAACACTGTTGTGTGCAGCGATTGATACCCGTTCGACTTGGGCTGCGCGATGTAGTCCTTGATGCGCTCCTGAAACGGTGTCCATCCGTCGTGAATGACGCCTAGGGCGTGATAACAATCGGGAACCGAATCGACAAGCACGCGGATGGCCAGAAGATCATAGATCTCCTCGTACGGCTTGTCCCGCATCTGCATCTTCTTGTAGATGGACCACAGATGCTTGGGGCGACCGGTGATGTCCGCGTTCGCTATTCCGGCGCGCGCCATCTCCTTGATGAGCGGCTCGCGCATCTGGGCCACCAGGTCGTCCCGCTCAGCGCGTTTTTGGGCGACCAGCTTGGCCAGGCTGCGGTACGCCTCCGGCTCCAGATACTTGAATGCCAGATCCTCCAGCTCCCATCTCACCCGCGCCATGCCGAACCTGTGCGCCAGCGGCGCGTACAGATCGCGCGTCTCCTGCGCTATGCGCCTGCGCTTCTCTTCCGGGAGCGGCTCCAGCGTCCGCATGTTGTGCAGACGGTCAGCCAGCTTGATGATGATAACGCGCGCATCCTTCGCAATGGACAGAAGGAGCTTGCGATAGTTCTCCACCTGGCGATCGCGCGGCGCGTGCGCCGGCAGGTGCTCTATCTTGGTGAGCCCATCGACAATCGCGGCGACCTCCTTTCCAAACTCGCGCTCGATATCCGCGAGGGTGAAAGGCGTGTCCTCGATCACGTCGTGGACAAGTCCGCTCACGACGGTGGTGGTATCCAGGCGCAGGCCGGCCAGAATCTTGGCCACCTCCACGCAGTGCACCACATAGTCCTCGCCTGAGCGGCGCTTCTGCCCGCGATGCGCCTCCTCGCTGAACTTGTACGCACGCAACAGCAGCTCGGTGTCGAGCCGCTCGGGCAGGGGATCGACGCTGGTATCCCACCCCGGAATGATCTCTCGCTCGGCCGCTCCCGCCTCAGACCGTAGGATGCTGATCGCCATGCTGTATCAATATGCGGCCTGGAGTGCAAGTAGTGAACTGGCGACCCGCGCGTACCGCCTCCGAAGCGCTCGTCCGGTCGTTACCCACGCCGACTGATCCGACCGCATTAACCAGACTTGACGAAGCTGGTCAGTAGCCCGGGCGGGGCGGACGTGCGATATTGCGTCCATGACCGCGGCGGATGAGGCTTACCTTGAGATTCTCCAGCGGCAAACGCCAGCGCAGAAGCTCGCTGCGGTTCATCAACTGCGCCGCACCGCGTGGGCCGTAAAGGCTGCATGGATTCGTCAGTGCGAACCGCTCCTCCCCGAGGACGAGGTGCAGGAGCGCGTGCGACAGTTGTTCCTGCATGCCGCTCCCTGACCCGCCAGATCTCATCTCGCTTTTCGTTGCTCCGCTGAACCAACTCGGGGTGATGTACATGGTAACCGGCTCGTTGGCTGCTAGTGCCTACGGCGAACCACGGCTCACAAATGACATCGATCTGGTACTCATTCTCTCGGAATCGGATGCGGCCAGGTTACACGATGCATTCGACAGTTCCGCCTTCTACGTTCCGCCCATCGAAGCCATCGAGATGGAACAGAGCCGCGCGCGATACGGACACTTCAATGTAATTCACAGCGACTCGGCCCTGAAAGCCGACGTTTATCTGGCGGGCGATGACCCACTTTCCCGATGGGGACTCGCGCATCGCGAACACATTCTGGTAGAAGCCGAACCTGTATGGATGGCGCCCCCGGAGTACGTAATCGTTCGGAAGCTCCAGTATTACCGAGACGGAGGTTCGTCGAAGCACCTCGCCGATATCCGCGCCATGGTTGCGGTGTTGGGAGATCGGCTCGACCGGAAGGAGTTGCTTGATCGCGTTGTCGCGCTCGGGGTTGAGCAAGAATGGATAAGCCTTTAGGCGAAATCCCGCCCGGGAATCAGGCACACGGCTTCACGTCGGCTAAGCAGGCATCACAGCGTCTATGTATCTCCCGCGGATCGCTACCCCAGCATTCCACTCTCCGCGAAGCTGGTGAATCGGCTGCGGCCCACGATGATGTGGTCCAGCACGTCGATTCCCAGCAGCTTTCCGGCCGCAACTAGCTGGGTTGTGACGACTCGGTCTTCCGGCGACGGGGTCGGGTCACCGGAAGGGTGGTTATGGATCAGAATCACGGCGTATGCGTTTTCAGCAATCGCCTGGCGGAACACCTCGCGCGCATGAACAAGCGAGGAGTTGAGAATTCCGCGCGTGATCAGAATGTCGTTCTCCAGCCGATGCTGGGCGTCCAGCGTCGCGACGTGGAACTCCTCCACCGGCAGATCCGCCAACCTGTGCGCGTACGCGTTGTACACGTCGCGTGCCTCGCGCATGGCCGCACCTTCGTCGCGCTGCTCCGCGACCATCCGGCGCCCAAGCTCCAGCGCAGCGTGAACGGCAATTGCTCGCGCCGAGCCGACTCCCCTGACGCTCGTCAGTGACGCGACCGGCCGCGAGGCCAAGCGGCGGAGCGACCCCTGCGACGCGCCAAGCACCTCGCGCGCGAGATCAATCGATGAGCGCCCCTCCGATCCTGACCCGAAGAGAATCGCCACGAGTTCGATCGCGCTCAGCGCGTGTGGGCCGTGCTGCTTCAGCCGCTCGCGCGGGCGTTCGGCGGACGGACGCTCGCGAATGGGTAGTCCGGTCATTTGCTCTCCACGTGCGTTTCGAAAACGATAGCACAGAGACGCGAGTCGCAGCCCATCAGCCGACGCCGGATGGTACTAATTTCCCGCCGAGCAACGCGGCGCGCTCAGCAAGCTCGGCCTTGCACATGCCGTCGTGCCTGCGTTTCCTCCGGCTTTCGGCAGCGATGACACCGTCAGACTGTACGGCTCGCTGCGGTATCAGGTGCTGCCGACGATCGTCGTCGCGGTGGTTGTACCGACCATCGACCGGTGCAACCTCGTGCGACGGCCGGGCGCAGCGGACCACACGCCGGGAGCAATCGCGATCAGGGCGCCGCTACAGGGTAGTGCGCTTTACGATTGATTCCAGCTCCTGCCGTCGCTCTTGCCAGCGCTGGCGTTCTTCCGCGGTTTCGGGTGCCAAAAAGCGCTGCTCCGCTCGGTATTGCGCAACTTTGATATTCATCTCCTCCGACACGAGCGATAGCAGGATCAGTGTGTCCTCGGTGTAGGTAGAACAGGGCACTGACACGAATCCCGACTGCGACCGCGGGTGTCTCAGACGTCTCTCTCTGCCTGAGATCACGCCAGCGTCAGCCTCCATGATATCGTGGACGAGTTTGGCGGCATCTGCCTCTGTCATGATCAGGGAGGCAGCACGGAAGAGTTCGGGTTCTGAAAAAGGGCTCAATGGCTTCTGTGCCATACCTGGCGCACCGCGGCTCAAGTTGAACAGGACGAGTGTCAAGGCGAAAGGTACGAGCAAGCGCCGAAAGTGTGTTGCCCATGGGTCATCGCCTGGCCGAACGCGTCGCGTGCCCCGACGGAAAGGAATCCCAGTCAGTATGAGCCCGAAGTGACGGCCGGAAGCGGAACGGCCCACGGCCATCGCTTAGCCGATGCCTGCCGACGGCTCCTTTCAACGTCGCCGTGACTGCATCGGCGGCGAGGTAGCCCGCGGTAATACGCAGCGTGGCATGTGCCCACGCATTCTCGTGCAACAGCCGGCTACCGAGGTACGCGCTTCCGAGCTCGATGTATGCTGTTCGCGCGCGACCCAGCGGCTCGATGAGCCCCGCGATGTGACCGGCGCGCCGCCCTCCCGCAGTCCTGGAAACTGATCCCTGACCGGGCCGTCAATCGCGACCGCGGCCCCGAGTGCCGCGGTGGTAACCGTGGCACTCCAATATCCGCTTCGGCTGGCTGCTACAGTAGCTGGAGCCTGTGCGTCGGCTGGCGTTGCGTGTGCGCCGGCAATACAGACGCACAGCGCAACGCGGTGCTACCAGCCTACGCCATTACAGCCCCATGGCATTTCTTGAACTTCTTCCCCGATCCGCAAGGACACGGGTCGTTCCGCTTGACGTTGGTCCAATCGGCGCCAGCAGGAGCCCCCGCGACGCTGCCGGGTGCGCTCGGGCTGAGCGAGCGCTGACGCCCCATTCCCACCACCGTCGGCTCCGGACGTGTCGTCGCCGCATCTTGCGTCGGCGTTTCGGCAGGTCCAACATCCATCGTCTCGTCGGTCCCCTGTGACTGCTCGGGAACCTCGTCGACAATGTCCTCTAGAATGCCCAGCGCATTGTAGCGCCTGGTCGGACGCTGCG
>JBPCNJ010000050.1:0-5749 GCA_051001375.1 Gemmatimonadaceae bacterium | reverse complement strand
GAGGAGGTGGACCACGAGCGAGTAGACCGGCTGAAGCCAGCGGTCGTACAGCGCCGCCAGTGCAGTCTCATCCCCGTCGGCGATCCGCCGAATCACTGCGGCGTCGTCAAACGCGCCGCCGTCAGTGGTACGTGTGGGGTACGCCTGATCCTGGCTTGGCGGATTCATTGCGGAGGAATCTACCCCTGACGCGAGGCATATGGCAAAGCGGATGACGGTTGAATCGGCGGCTGCGGCGGTGAACCACGGACGTGGGAACGAAGCTTGCGCGGCTTCGCTCTCACCGAAACCACCGGCAAGCCGTACCTACGGCACTCACACGTCAGTAACTAACCCACATGCCAACCGATCAGTACCACGAGCCACCCGACGAGCTCTCCCAGGAGACGCGGACATACGCGCGCATGATCATGTCGCTCATCGAGGAGGCGGAAGCCATCAGCTGGTACCACCAGCGACTGTCGGTCGAGAAGGATCAGGACGCGAGCGCCATCATGAAGGACGCCATGAAGGAGGAGTTCAAGCACTTCGGCATGGACCTGGAATTCCTGTTGCGCAGGACGCCGGACTGGCGTCAGATCCTACAGGGAATTCTTTTCAAACAGGGCGACATCGTCGACCACGCTGAGGAGGCCGAAAAGAAGGCTGACTGAGGGCGGGTGCGGCGAGGAGACCAGTATGGCCAAACTCCTCGGATTCGTAGGCTCCTTTGTCGGCAGCTCCATCGGCTGGTGGCTTGGCGCCCGGGTCGGCATAATGACGGCGTTCATGCTATCCATCGTCGGCACGGGCGCCGGCATTTATATCGGCAGGCGGTTGGCGGCAGAGCTGTAGTTGCGGTAACTCCGCGGCGATCCGCCGGTTGCGCATGAAAACGGTACAATCGAACGAGATTCGCCAAGCCCGCGATACAAGTCAGCGGGCAGATTGAGCGCATGACAATTAGACGCCTCTTTACACGTTCGTGCGCGTCCGCCCCAATCTGCATCACGACCGCAGTTCTAATTCTGCTTGCATGCGGCTCTTCCGTTCCACATGCCGTGCCGCAAGAGGTCACCGTCCAGATCCAGGGCGAGTTTCTCGCGGACGGATCGTGCAGAGTAACGGCGGATGGAGTGCCGCTATTCCCAGAGAGTGACAGGCCGCGCACAATTTACCTGCGCGGCCGTGCGCTAAACATGGCGCCGTCCGGATACGACATGCACGAGATCTGGTGCGCACCGGTGACCGCGAGCGAGCCCATGCTCCCGGACAAACCCAAGGAGCGCGCCTTCTTCATCAACGTGTATCCACCAACTGGGAAGCTGGCCGTCGCGCAGCACTACATAGTTGTGCGCGGAATACCACGCTCGAGCGGAAGTGCGACGGCGTTGCGCGCGAACATCTCGCTCTTCGGCCATGACACCACGACCAACGGTGGCGCTTCTCAGGGACCGGGGACAACGTATCTGACCGGCGCCGGCGGCGACGTAACACTGACACAGGTGGACAGCGTGCGGGTAGTCGGAACGTTCAGGGCCCTAGGCGTGCGCGAAACGACCATGTAGAGGATGCACCTGAGGAAGGCAAGGAGGCAGCTGAACGGATCGATTTTGCAACTCAATACTTCGCCAGATAGTTCTCCAACTCCCACGCGCTCACCTGCGTGATGTACTCTCTCCACTCCTGCCGCTTGGCCGCGAGAAAATGCCGAGTCACGTGCGTACCCAGCGCGTCGCGGATCACGTCGTCCTTCTCCAGCTCGTCGCACGCCTCGTTCAGGTCGTGCGGTAGATCGTCGATCCGCAACCGGCGCCGCTCGCGGTGGGACATCTCCCAGATGTTCTCGTTCACTGGCTCGCGGTAGTCGGCCTTGGTCTCGATACCATCCAGGCCGGCCGCGAGCATCACCGCAAGCGCCAGATACGGATTCGCCGCCGGGTCAGGCGCGCGATCCTCCACCCGTGTACCCGACCCGCGCCGAGCCGGTATGCGCAACATGGGCGAGCGATTGTGCATCGACCACGCAACGTTGATGGGCGCCTCGTAGCCTGGCACCAGTCGCTTGTAGGAGTTCACCAGAGGGTTAGTCACCGCCGTACAAGCGCGCGCATGCCTCAGCAGCCCACCGATATAATGCAGCGCCGTCTCACTTAACTGCCACTCGCGCTTGGCGTCGAAGAACGCGTTCTCGCCGTCACGAAATAGCGACTGGTGCGTGTGCATGCCGCTCCCGTTCTGTCCAAAGATGGGCTTGGGCATGAACGAAGCGATGAGCCCGAACTGCTGCGCGACGTACTTCACCACAAACCTGAACGTCGCGATGTTATCAGCGGTAGTGAGCGCGTCAGCGTAGCGAAAGTCGATCTCGTGCTGCCCGTGCGCAACCTCGTGGTGCGCGGCCTCGACCTCGAAGCCCATCTGCTCCAGCATGCCCACAATCGCGCGCCGAGCTTCCTCGCCGAGGTCGGCGGGCGCGAGATCGAAGTAGCTGCCTACGTCGTGCGTGAGCGTCGTCGCGCCGCCATCCGGCCCAGGCTTGAACATGAAGAACTCGGCTTCCATCCCCGCGTTCATCGTGAAACCCATCGACTGCGCCCTGGCCAACACGCGCTTGAGCACGCCGCGCGGGTCGCCCGCGAACGGGGTGCCGTCCGGGGTGTGGATGTCGCAGATCACCCGGGCCACCCGCGCCTCAGGGTCGCCCCACGGAAAGATCTGGAAGGTCGATAGATCGGGGATCAGGAGCATGTCAGACTCCTCAACCCGTACGAACCCCTCGATGGAAGACCCGTCGAACATCATGTCCCCGTTCAACGCCTTCTCGATCTGCGACGCGGGGACCTCGACGTTCTTGTTCACACCCAGAATGTCCGTGAACTGGAGCCGGAGAAATCGCACCTTCTGCTTCTTAGCGTTCTCCAGAATTTCCCGTTTTTGCACAATAGCTCCTCGCATATGCCGATTTCCTGGCGGAAATATGCATACTGTGGATCACATATTGCAAATTTTGCATTCTCGTTGTAACGTTGGATGGCGATACTTAAGCCGTGCCTTCCAGCCGTGCCTTCCAGCCGTGCCGTACCTATCCGCGCCATCCTGTCATCCTGTCCACCAATGCCCACTGCCCGTCAGCTCGCACTCCAGGACGTCTCCTCCAGACTCATCGATACTGACTCTGTCCCGCCGCCACTCAGGACGTCCGAGTACTTCGGTGTGAACACCTTCGGCGCGCGTCAGCTTCGCGAAAAGCTCCCAGAGGACGCGTACGCCAAGCTGGTCTCAGCCATTCAGATGGGAAAGAAGCTCGATTCGGAAATCGCGCCGCTCGTATCCGAAGTGATCAGGGACTGGGCGATCTCGCGTGGCGTAACACACTTCACCCACTGGTTCCAGCCACAGACGGGGCTCACCGCGGAGAAGCACGACGCCTTTCTCGCTTTCAATGAAGAGTTCGATCCCATCGAATCCTTCTCCGCCGCGCAGCTGATCCAGAGCGAACCGGACGCGTCCAGCTTTCCGTCCGGTGGCCTTCGCGCCACTTGGGAGGCGCGCGGCTACACGGCGTGGAATCCGGCCAGTCCGGTGTTCATCATGGAAAGCGCCGGCGCGCGCACGCTGTGCATCCCGTCGGTGTTCATCGGCTACAACGGTGAGGCGCTGGACGAGATGACACCACTGCTCCGCAGCTCGGACGTCCTCTCAAGCAAAGCCATCGAGCTGCTCGAGCTGCTTGGCGATCGTGGTGTGCGCCGCGTCTACACCACGCTTGGCGCGGAGCAGGAATACTTTCTGGTCGATCGCACCATGTTCGCGATGCGTCCGGATCTGGTGATGGCGGGACGCACGCTCATCGGCGCCGAGCCGCCGCGCGGACAACAGTTGGAGGACCACTATTTTGGTGGAATCCCGGAGCGCATCCAGGCGTGCATCGCTGAGATCGAGCACGAGCTGTACAAGCTGAGCGTGCCGATCGTGACGCGTCACAACGAAGTCGCGCCATGTCAGTTCGAGATGGCGCCGGTGTACGAGGAGAGCGACATCGCCGTCGATCACAACCAACTGGTGATGGCGACGCTCCGACGAGTCGCGCTGCGTCACGGGCTGCAGGCACTGTTGGCCGAGAAGCCGTTCGCGGGGATTAACGGAAGCGGCAAGCACTGCAACTGGTCCATGGCCGTGCGCTCGGATGACCCCGCGCTCAACGGCTTCAACCTGCTCAAGCCCGGCAAGACTCCACACCAGAACATCCGCTTCCTGCTCTTCCTCGCGGCGGTGCTCAAGGGAGTAAACAAGCACGCGGGACTGCTGCGCGCCGGCATCGCCATCTCCGGCAACGAGCATCGCCTCGGCGCTAACGAGGCGCCGCCGGCGATCATCTCCGTATTCATGGGGCAGATGTTGACGCGCGCGATCAATGAGATCATCGCTGGAACGAGCACCGCCAGCGCCGATCAGCAGATGATCGGATTGGGCGTGGCCAAGTTGCCACAGATCGAGAAGGACAACACCGATCGCAACCGAACGTCGCCCTTCGCGTTCACGGGCGCCAAGTTCGAGTTCCGCGCGGTTGGGTCGAGCCAGAGCATCGCGTTTCCGGTCGTGCTGTTGAATGCCGCGGTGGCCGAGGCGATCGGCGAGTTGACGGAAGAGCTGCGCAAGGAATTGGGTGACGGAGCGCGCGACACCAAGTCAATCGACAACGCGGTGCTCAAGGTTGTGCGCGGCGCGTTCAACGAGAGCACGCCGGTGCGTTTCGAGGGGAACAACTACTCCAACGACTGGGTCGTCGAGGCCGAGCGCCGCGGTCTGCTCAACCTGCGCCGCACGCCGGAAGCGCTCAAGCAACTGGTCACCGAATCGTCGCGTTCGGTGCTCACGTCACTTGGCATCTTCACCAACGAAGAGCTGGACTCGCGCTATCACGTGCGGCTGGAGCGGTACTCCAAGGATCTGTTGATCGAGCTCAACACGCTACACGAGATGGTGAACACGATGGTTCTTCCGGCGGCGTTCAACTTCCTCGGCCGACTATCCGAGGCTGCCGCGAACGCAAAGGCAGCGGGGATCGCGGAGATACCGCAGGTGGAAGCGGCGGGGATAGTTGGCAGGATCACCGGCGATCTCATGAAGCGGCGCGACGCGCTGGCGGAAGTGACCGAACGCGCCGAGAAGATGCACGACGATCCCGCGGCGCAGGCGCAGCTGTTGACGTCAGAAGGCGCCGGACGGATGGAAGACGTTCGAGCTCTGTGCGACAAGCTGGAGTTGAGCATTCCAGACGAGCTGTGGCCGTTGCCCAAGTACCGGGAGATACTGTTTCCGGTGTGAGTGCGGGGCGAGTGGCATCAGCAAGAGGAAGAGTGCGCGGGCCGGCAGACTCCCGACCCTCGCACTGTTTTCAACACGGTGTGTCGCGAATCGTGCTCAAAACTTGGCGATGCGATGCACCGATGTTGCTACGTGCGGTCCGACTTCGTGTTAGCGTTGGGACGTTCGGAATGCGCAAGTGCATATGCACGAAGCACCGCGTTCATGCGTGACTGATAACCCGGGCCGAGCTCCTTAAAGCACTGCACCACATCGCGGTCGACCCTGAGCGTGACGGGGATCTTATCGGCTGCGGCAGCGGCTGATAGCAGCTCCGCGTTGTCCCAGAACCACTTGCCGAGGCGTGGTGCTGCATCGGGATCACTCGCGATGGCACGATCGATATCGGCATCGGTGAGTGCGTCCACGCGCGCCCAATCGGTCCGGCTCTCTCCGGCGG
>JBPCNJ010000049.1:0-4282 GCA_051001375.1 Gemmatimonadaceae bacterium | reverse complement strand
GCCGATTCCCGCGCCACCATTGTGGCGCCCAGAACGTTCGTCTCCCACACCGCACGCATGTCGTCCACTGTCATGTCGACCAGCGGCCCGAACCGTCCGAACCCGGCGTTGTTGACAACGGCATCATATCCGCCCAACGCGTCGATCACCCGTGGAATAAGCGCGGTCACATCCCTCTCATTGCTCACGTCAGCGACGAACGGCGTGGCTCCAGTCTCCTGTGCGGCGGCATTGATTGACTGTTGCTGCCGCCCGCAGATCGCCACGCTTGCGCCCAGATCCGTGAGCGCCTTTGCTGTCGCCCTACCAATACCGCTCGACCCGCCGGTGACGAGCACCCGTGCCTTTGCAATTTTCATTAACGCCTCGTGTACGGCAGAGAAAAATTGTTCGATCGTATTAGATCGTGTTTGGATGATGATAACCGTATGGCACACTAGATTTCGCCTCTCTGAGACGAATAGCACATGGAACAGTTGATGGAACAGCTAAAGCAAGAGGACACGATCGTCGTCGGCGCGGGGCCAATCGGCCTCGCTTGCGCAATCTCCGCGAAGCGGTGCGGCGTCGACCCGCTCGTCATCGACGCGGGAGCCGTTGCCGACTCGATCGTGCGCTATCCCATCGGGATGGGATTCTTCACCACTCCAGAGCTGTTGGAGATTGGCGGGCATCCGTTCGTCGCCTCCGGGCAGAAGCCTACCCGCGAAGAAGCGCTCAAGTATTATCGCGGCGTCGTTCGCAGCCAGGGAATCCGCGTCAGGCCGTATACCAGACTCGTCAATGCAAAGCGCACCGACGATGTAATCGTGTGTGAATTGGAAACTGAGCTGGGACCGCTACAGGTGGAGTGCAAGCGCATGGTGCTCGTGACCGGATACTTCGGGCTGGCCAACATGATGGACGTTCCCGGCGAGTCGCTGCCGCAAGTCGCACACTATTTCGACGAAGCGCACCGGAGCTACGGCCTCAATGTCGTCGTCATCGGCGGACGCAACTCCGCCGTGGAGGCGGCCCTCGAACTGTTTCGCGCGGGCGCCAATGTGACGCTGGTATATCGCGGCACGTCGTTCCCGGACAGCGTGAAGTACTGGGTCAAGCCGGACATAGAGAATCGCATCGCCGCGGGCGAGATCGCCGCGCGCTTAGGCGCCACGGTTACGCGGATCAACGACGATTCGGTCGCGATTCGAGATGCGAACGGCGAGGAAGAAATTCTTCCCGCCGATCGCGTCTACGCCCTCACCGGATTCCGGCCCGATGCCGATCTATTCCGCAGGATCGGCGTCAGGCTCGATCCAGTAACCGAGCGTCCGGCGCTTGACCCTGCCACGCTCGAGACCAACGTGCCGGGTGTGTACATGGCCGGCAGCATCGTCGCCGGTCGTCACACATCGGGTATTTTCATAGAAAATGGCCGCTTTGATGGCGACAAGATCTTCACCTGCTGAACCGGACGACGATCACGCGCTATACATAAACGCGCGCGTGAGCATCCCGCGCGCCGAGTTGGTGGTGCGCGCAACACGGGCTTCGGGCGCTGGCGGACAGCACGTGAACAAGACGTCGTCACGTGTCGAGATCACCTGGAATCCGTCCCAATCCGCGGCTCTGAGCGAGGATGAGCGGGCACGGCTCCTCGATCGACTCGCGTCCCGTGTGAGCGACAGTGGTGAAGTCCGAGTCGTGGCCAGCGACACGCGCAGTCAGCTTCAGAATAGAGAGCTTGCCGAGTCGCGTCTGGCAGACATGGTGCGCGCGGCGCTTGTCGTTCCAAAGGCGCGCAAGGCTACGCGCCCCAGCCGCGCCGCCAAGCAGGCCCGTCTCGACGAGAAGCGGCACAAGGCGCACAAGAAGCGCGACCGCGGTCGCTGGTCTGACGACTGAGCCGCTCGCAACTCATGGTCAAGCGCTTCGACGAGAGCTATTTCGAGAAATGGTATCGACACCCCGATCACCGCGTTGGCACCGCCGCGGATCTGGCGCGTACCGTTCGCTTCGCAGTGTCCGCGGCTGAGTACCTGCTTGCTCGTCCGATCCGTACCGTGCTCGACGTTGGTGCGGGCGAAGGCCGATGGGCTCCCGTAGTACATCATTTGCGGCCACGGGCTGCCTACCAGGGCGTTGAGCCGAGTGCGTATGCGCTCGAGCGTTACGGCAGGCGCCGCAACATTACCCGCGGAACGACTGACGACCTTGATGATCTCTTTCCAGGCCGCACGTTTGATTTGGTAGTCTGTTGCAGCGTACTCAACTACTTGGCGCGCGACTCCATGACGCGTGCACTGACGCAAATCGCGCGACATATCGGCGGCCTCGCCTACCTCGAGATCTTTACCAGCGTAGATGATGTCGAAGGCGACAGGAATGGCTGGCACACCGAGACGCCGCTACGCTATCGCAAGCTGCTCCAGAGCGCCGGTCTCATCCAGTGCGGCCTACACTGCTACATACCCGCCAATCGAGCCGAGACCGTCGTCGCGCTCGAACGCCTGTAGCGGCGACCGCCGGTCGTCCCTACACGTCCCGCTCCTCGCGCGACCAGTTACTCACATTGTACTTGCGACATACCTGATCGAAGTACCGCGCGAGCCCCGATCGATACTGCTCACTGACATTGCGACTACCGGTATAGCTCGCGCGGTATCGCGCCGCCAACTCCGGAAACTCTCGATCGATGAAGGGCAGATATCTGAGTCGCGCCGATCTGTCCAACCGCAGTGCACACGCGCCAACGCGAATCGCGCCAGCGGCGGCAACGCGCTTGACGAGATCATCCAGCGCGGACGGATCATCGGTTATTCCTGGCAGCACGGGCATGCAGTTGATTCCCGCGTCGATCCCCGCGTCGCGCAGTCGCGCGAGCGCGCGCACACGTGAATCCGGTGTGGGCGAGCGCGGCTCGATTCGTCGCGCCAGCTCCCGGTCCAACGTTATGAGCGATATCTGTACATGAATGCGCGAGTGGCGCGCAATCCGCTTGAGCACATCAACGTCGCGAGTCACGAGCGGGCTCTTCGTGATGATCACGATCTTGAGCCCGGTGTGCTCCGCCAGCACTTCCAGTAGCTGACGAGTGAGGCGAAAGCGCCGTTCCGCAGGCTGGTATGGATCAGTGGCGGAGCCTATGAGCAACGTCTCGCCCTCCGCCAACGGAACATACTTGTCACTCCCCTCGCGCAGCGCACGCGCCATCACCGCGGGCGCATTCGCCTTGACGAAGATGCGCCGCTCGAACGCGAGCCACGGCTCCATCTGAGCGAAGTCCGCTGCCAGGCCATCCTCCAGTCTGTCGGCGGTCGCCGCGCGCTCCATGGTATAGCGGTGTGCGTAACGCGCATAGCAATACGTGCATCCGAACGCGCAGCCAACATACGGGTTCACCGACCAGAAACTCATTCCCGTCGCGGTTGGCGCGTTCAGCACGCTCCGGGCGCGTGTGGCGAAGTAGCGAATGTCTCCTTGCTCGCCTATCGCCGGGATCTGAGCCAGCGCCCGCTCCACATCGGGCGGGAACAGCGATAGCTGTCGCAACGGGCGCTGCTTATCAGGCACGACGGAAATATACCGAATAAACGCCGAATACCAACACTGCTGCGGATAATCAACACTGGTGTCCGAAGATGCGGCTGCGATTCCCGCTCGGCAGGTCAGCGTGAAGGAGAGTGCCATACTGGTCCAGTTCGTGCCGAACATAAAGCCATAGCGATGTCGCTTCGCGACCCTTACATCAGCGCGCGTCGGATAAAGAAGGCCCCATGTCTGAGATCCAGCCGACTTCAGCCCCCTCTGCAGGCCACGACACCCGCGACACTCGCGAGACCGGAGCGCATGGTCACGGTGCAGGCCGATTCAACCCTCCTCTCGCCCATCCGCGCTGGATTGACTGCGCCGGACCCGCGGATTCAGAATCCCGAGTAGCAGAGCCAGTGACCAGGCCGGTGCGACCGAGCGAGGAGGAGCTGCACAACTCGCACGGCCGCGCGCGTCGCTAGCACCGACACCGATACAGACACGCCGCGTGATCGAACCAACTGCACCGGTGAATGCAGGCGTCGCGGAATTCCCCCCCCCGCCCGCTTTCCTCTCTTCCTTCCCGTCGCCTGACGACTTTCGCATATCCCGGCTTCGAGCGTTGCGAGGGCCGAACTTCTGGCGCCTTGCACCGGTCATAGCGTGTGACGTTCACCTCGGTGCGCTGGAGCATGTACCGTCGATCGACATGCCGGGCTTCCCGGACAGATTGGTCCAGGCGATACCTACACTGTCCGAACATGCATGC